>DRQI01000488.1 GCA_011330545.1 Flavobacteriia bacterium | reverse complement strand
TTGTGTCTATGACCCTGAGCATTCTTGTCCAATTCCCCCAGAATCAAATTATATAGATGAAAGAATTACGGCAGGAGCCAAAATGTATTATGATTCTGAAACAAATGATTCACGAAATTAAGGTTTCAAACATTTAAAAAAAAAAGAAAGTAAGTAAAAAAAACAAACCCTTCTAAATCAATGTTTTAAAAGGGTTTTTGGTACTCGAGATGGGACTTGAACCCATACGGACATTACTGTCCACTGGATTTTAAGTCCAGCGTGTCTACCAATTCCACCACTCGAGCCAGTCTACCGGTTAAGGTAGTCAAAATGGGTTTGGTAATTGAGCGAAAAACGGGATTCGAACCCGCGACCCCCACCTTGGCAAGGTGATGCTCTACCCCTGAGCTACTTTCGCAAATTTCCTGTTAAGAACGTAGGCATTTTGACAAACCCAAAATGCAAGTTTGCCTCTCCGGCAAATGCAGGGGCAAATTTAATATATTTCTGTCAATCGCAAAGCCTTTTTTTAAATTTTTATAAGTCTCTATAATTTTACTATGCAAATCATTAATTAATAAATATATTTGCAGCGTTTTAAAAGTAAAATATGCAAACGTTGTTAAATACAACTACCAAGAATCAAACCATAACCGCTGTTATAGACGATTTAAAGCAACTCACTAAATTCGGCTTGTCTATCAGTGTTGTTTTTTCGGCAATAGCGGGGTATTTATTAGCTGCTGATACCATTCGGATAGCAACCTTGTTATTATTGGCTATCGGTGGTTATTTTATGGTAGGAGCCTCAAATGTATTCAATCAAATTATCGAAAAAGATACCGATAAATTGATGAAAAGAACAAAAAACAGGCCGTTGCCGGCAGGAAGAATGTCTGTTAATACAGCATTGGCTATCGGAATTGTATGTGCCTTATTAGGAATTGTAATTTTGTATATCATCAATCCTAAAACAGCCATGTTTGGCGCCATTTCTATAGTTTTATATGTAAGTGTATATACACCTTTAAAACCCGTAACGCCATTTGCGGTCTTTATGGGAGCATTGCCCGGAGCCATTCCTTTTATGTTAGGCTGGGTGGCAGCTACCGGTAAGTTTGCTATTGAGCCCGGCATACTGTTTTTAATTCAATTCTTTTGGCAGTTCCCTCACTTTTGGGCAATCGCATGGTTGCAGTACGACCAATATAAAAAAGCAGGGTTTAACTTATTGCCAACCCGCGAAAAGAATAAAAAAGCATCAACACAAATATTGCTATACACTATTTGGATGATATTAGTATCCATCTTTCCGGTAACCAAATTAACGGGAAGTTTATACCTATCGCCAATAGCGGCAATTATTATTTTTATAGTAGGTTTGGTGATGTTGTATTACGGTTTTGAATTGCATAAAAAACAAACCGATAAAATTGCCCGAAAACTCATGTTGGCAAGCGTATTATATATTACATCGATACAAGTAATCTATGTAGTGGATAAATTTTTACACTAAACGTATGGATGAACAAGTAAAAAGAAGAGCCTCAAAACAAATGATGTACATTGCTATCATTAGTATGGTGATGCTATTTGCCGGCCTCACAAGTGCTTATGTAGTAAGTATGAAAAGAGAAGACTGGGTTTCTTTTGAATTGCCGCAAGCATTGTATATAAGTACTGCCTTAATCTTTTTGAGTAGTTTGAGTTTTGTAATGGCCAAAAAAAGTATAAAAAACAATAACAAATCGCGCACTACAATTTTTTTGATAATCACATTTTTATTAGGGCTCAGTTTTGTGTATTTTCAAAGAGAGGCATTTTTTCAACTAAGGGATGCCGGATTATTTTTTGTTGGAAAAGGAAGTTTGGTGTCGTCTTCACTATTGGTAGTCATCTCTTTCGCGCATCTCGTACACGTTTTGGCCGGGTTAATTGTATTGTTAGTAGTGCTGTACAATCATCTTAAAAATAAATACAACGCCACAAATACTTTAGGAATGGATTTAGGAGGTATCTTTTGGCATTTTGTAGATATTCTATGGATTTTCCTCTTTCTGTTTTTCTATTTTATCAGATAAGGAAATCGTTATACTTCTAAAAACTATTTTTTAAACCATTGGTTTTGTCGTAAAGTTTTTTATTTTTGCCTATCTGTCAATAATGCTGTAAGCAACAGATTGACAGGATAACTAAAATAATCAATCATATTTATGGAAGCAACAATTGCTACACCAGATGTTAATAAGGGTGCCTGGACAGGCGGAGGCAAAGAGCCTTTAGGCGCAAGTTACGGTAAAATGATGATGTGGTTTTTCATCGTTTCAGACGCCTTGACTTTTTCAGGATTCTTAGTGTCGTATGGCCTCATGCGGTTTAAATTTTTTGATAGTTGGCCCATTGCCGATGAAGTGTTTACACACGTACCTTTTACACATGGACATTACCCAATGTATTACGTGGCATTTATGACCTTTATCTTGATTTTTTCATCCGTAACAATGGTATTGGCAGTAGATGCCGGCCACCAGATGAAAAAAAGTAAAGTAAGCCTCTATATGTTATTGACCATTATAGGCGGGCTTATTTTCTTAGGCTCTCAAGCATGGGAGTGGAAAAATTTTATCGGCGGCACCTATGGAGCCTTACAATTACAAGACGGTAAAATAGTACAATTTGTAAATGCCGAAGGGCATCAAGTAGCATTGAAAGATTTTGTTGTAAAGTCAAATAGTGAAAGAGTGCCGCATACCAGAAGTAATGGCCTTTGGTTTGTAAAAGATGCCGGAGCAGTACCCGAGTTTACGGTGAGCGATGTGGTTAAGAGCTTTAAAGCAAATCCCGAGATTAATTTAAGAACAGAACAAGTTGATTTGGCTACCAAGAAAAAAGTAATACTCTCAAGGGCGGAAGCCAATAAATTTTTGGCAAAGGCAACCGATGTAGTAAAAGGAGCCAACCTAAAAGTAAATGAATACGGCAAAACATTATTTGCTGACTTTTTCTTCTTTATAACAGGATTTCACGGTTTTCACGTATTTTCAGGAATAATGATTAATATAATTATTTTCTTTAATGTAATTATAGGTACTTATGAACGGAGAGGGCACTACGAAATGATTGAAAAAGTGGGCCTGTATTGGCACTTCGTTGATTTAGTTTGGGTATTTGTATTTACATTCTTCTATTTAGTATAAAAAATTAATATCGATAATGACACACGCAGAATCACATACAGGATTAATTTGGAAAGTATTTGGCATTTTATCTTTGATTACCATTGTGGAAGTATTCTTAGGAATTCACAAACCGGACTCTTTATATTTAACGCATTTTTTAGGAACGAGCATCTTAAACATAATATTCTTAGTCCTCACGTTGGTAAAGGCATACGGTATCGCTTGGTATTTTATGCATTTGAAACAAGAAAAAGCAGGATTGCGTAGAGCCATTGTTTGGACGGCCGTTTTCTTAATTTGCTATTTGGCGACCCTCGTTTTAATTGAAGGGAATTATTTAGGAGATATCCTGAGCAGCTATACCAAATGGAACTATTAAAATAGAGGAATCTTAAAAATAATAAGGCCTCTAAAAAGTAAGAAAATACTAAAATGTTGTCTTGAGCGCGTACTTGAACAGAAAAAGCACGGCAGTAGAAAAAGAAAAAGATAACTTAATACATAATTTTCGGCCTTGGTTTGTACTGAGTATTACAGAAGTACTCAAAACGGCCAAAATGATACTTTTTAGAAAGCCTCTTTTTAGCATAAAAAATGTTTACAAAAAAATTTTGGGTATTGTTTGGGTTGTTTATAATGCCATTGGCCTTCTATATTTTTTTACTTACAGGCACTAATAATTTTGCCAAACTTCCGGTGCTTACAGAAACAATTAAAGACGTAAAGGCCTTCAAAACAAAAGACTTACAAACCGTTTCATTAAACGGTAAAATCACTATTTTATGTTTTTTGGGTGATGATTTGCAATCAGTTAAAAACAATGCACTAAATTTAAACGAAAAAATATACAAACATTTTTATAAGTTTAGAGATTTTCAATTTGTGGTAGTACTCCCCGAAGGCACTCAACAACAAGCAGTTCAGCTTACTAAAGAATTAGGGGCTATTACAGATATGCGAAAGTGGAAGTTTGTTTTTGGCAGCCTAAAAAATATTAATGAGGTATTTGACAGTTTAGAAACAACCTATCCGTTAAATGCTAATGGTTATTCGCCATACGCATTTATAATTGATAAAGATAGGCACTTGCGCGGAAGGGCTGATAAAGAAGGTATTGAAGATGGTGTTTACTACGGTTATAATGCAGAAACAGTTGCTCCCATTCACAATGAAATGGTAGACGATGTAAAAGTACTGGTAGCCGAATATAGGCTGGCTTTAAAAAAGAATAAAAATAAAAGGGAAATATAGGTAATTGTCATTTGAGGCAATTTTTTAGCCAATTAAAAAAGTTTAAATGAATAGCAATTTGAAACAGTCAAATGGATAATTTTGTTGCGTATTTTAGTCAAAATTACTATTTAATAAAAGCGCTTTTCTATGAAAAATAAATCGTATATAGGTATCTCATTTATAATTTTAATAGTTGGTATTTGGGCGATTCCTAAAATTGTAAATAAAATTTCTGCACCAACGTTGATGAAATTTGAAAAAGTACCCGATTTTAGTTTTACAAATCAAGATGGTAAAGTTATTACCAATCAAGATTTTAAAGGTAAAGTGTATGTTGTCGAATTTTTCTTTACTTCGTGCCCCACAATATGCCCCAAAATGCATAAAAGTATGCTAAAAATTCAAGATACTTTTTTTGGAAACCCTAATTTTGCAATTGTTTCAATAACTATTGACCCTAGAAGAGATACCCCCGAAGCTTTGCACAGATATGCTAAAGAACACCAAGTAACCTTAAAAAACTGGCATTTTTTAACAGGTGATAAAGAGGCTATATACAAACTTGCCAATAAAGGGTTTACACTCTATGCCGGAGAAAATGAAGAAGCCGAAGGCGGATTTGAACACTCAGGCCTTTTTGCGTTGATTGATAAAGAAGGCTATATACGGTCAAGAACAATAAACTCAGGAGGCAATGAAAACCCACTTAAATTTTATGACGGATTAAATGCCAAACAAATACAAATGCTCAAAGAAGATATTGCTATCTTGCTCAAAGAATAACCGCATCAATGACAACAGAAAATAGAGCATCAAAAAAATACAATAAATGGATTGTCTTAGCCTCAATAGCAATTCCGGCAGTGGTGGCATTGTTGTTTACCATAAAATTAGATATTAACCTACCCGTTTTTTTACCGCCTATTTATGCTACTATCAATGCTGTTACTGCGGTAATATTGCTTATAGCCGTATGGGCTATCAAAAATAAAAAAAGAAAAATACATGAACGGTTGATGAAAACAGCTATAATATGCTCTGTAATTTTTTTAGTATTGTATATCATTTATCACATGACTTCTACCACCACAAAATTTGGAGGAGAAGGTTTGGTAAAGTATATATACCTAATAATTTTACTTACACATATCTTACTGTCGATACTCGTAATACCCTTTGTGTTGATAACCTATGTAAGGGCTATCACTAATAATTTTGATAAACATAAAAAAATAGCGAGATTTGCATTTCCATTATGGTTGTATGTTGCCATTTCAGGAGTTGTAGTTTATCTGATGATAGCACCGTATTATTAGGTTAATTCAATACTGTAAGCAATAATAAGTTATAAAGGTATTGGGGTTTGTCGCGCTCCTAATTGAGTAAAAAGTTCATCTTGAAAATAAGGGGAAGTGAAAAAAGTTTTTTTGATATTAATGTTAATGCTATCGCAATACATACCTGCACAATGTGCTATGTGTAAAGCTGTGGTAGAATCTGGAGATGCTAAGATGGCTGAAGGATTGAATACCGGAATTATTTATTTAATGGCATTCCCTTATATTTTAGTCGGGCTCGGGGCTTACTTTTTATATCGAAACTGGAAGAAAAACAAAATTTAACATTTCAATAAGAAGGATAAAGTGTAACAAGTTTTACTTTTATTCGTCATATTACAAATCAAAAATCTGAAAAATCAGGCCTTATTCTACTTTTTTTATTGAGGTTGTTGATTTTTTAACTAGCTAAAAATAAAATTATTTTATGAAAACATTAGTAAGTACTCTAATTGCATTTTTTGTAATCACTACACTATTTGCTCAAGACAAAAAATGGACTTTAAAAGAGTGTGTAGACTATGCCTTAGAACATAATTTATCAGTAAAAAGAGCAAAATATACAACTGATTTGAGAAAAGTGGATATTGCAACAGCAAAAGGTAATTTTTTACCGGGGGCTTCAGCTTCAGCTTCTCAAAACTTTAATTTTGGTTCTTTCTTCGATCCGGGAAGTAATTCAAGGATATCATCAGACACACGTTCAAACAGGTTTGGATTGAATGCACAAGTAAATTTGTTCAACGGGTTTAGCAATAAAAATAATTTAATCCAATCAAAAACTTCTTATGAAGCTAGTAAATTAGATTTGGAAAAAATGAAAAACGATATTTCCTTAAATATTGTAAACTCTTATTTGAATGTGTTATTTAATAAAGAAAATTTAAAAATTGCAAAGGCTCAGGTCATTATTAGTAAAGAACAATTAGAAAGAACAAAAG
>DRQI01000487.1 GCA_011330545.1 Flavobacteriia bacterium | reverse complement strand
TATATGAATGCCGTTCAATTAATGACCGGCCGTGGAGGGTGGCCTTTAAATTGTGTTGCCTTGCCTGACGGAAGGCCTTTTTGGGGAGGTACTTATTTCCCTAAAGAAGACTGGGTAAAAATTCTCAAACAAATTGCAACCTTATACAAAGAAGACCCTGCAAAAGCTGAAGAATACGCTTCAAAGCTAACCGAAGGCATCAAACAATCTGATTTGATTACATTGAACACCTCTAAAGCTAACTTCACTAAAACCGAACTCGACAAAATCGTTGAGAATTGGCAATCTTATATGGATACTGAAAAAGGCGGCAGAAAAGGTGCCCCTAAATTCCCCATTCCTAATAACTACCAGTTTTTACTGCGATATGCCAAACAAGCTAATAATGCCGATATTCTCAATTTTGTAACTACCTCTCTCACTAAAATGGGCTATGGTGGCATTTTCGACCAAGTTGGCGGTGGTTTTGCACGCTATTCTGTAGATGACAAATGGCATATTCCGCATTTTGAAAAGATGCTCTATGATAACGGACAACTGGTGAGCTTATATGCCAATGCCTATGTGGCCACCAAAAACCCATTTTATAAAGATATTGTATATCGTACTACTGAATTTGTAGAACGTGAGCTGATGAATGAAAACGGTGCTTTTTACTCTTCATTGGATGCCGATAGTGCCAATGAAAAAGGCACGTTAGAAGAAGGGGCTTTTTATGTTTGGAAAAAAGAAGAACTGCAAAACCTTATTAAAAGTAATTTTGATTTATTTGCAGACTATTATAATATTACGGACGCTTTTAAATGGGAACACGATACTTATAATTTACACAGAACAAAATCTGATGCAGAGATTGCAACACAGCATCACCTCACTGTAGAAGAACTTCGCAAAAAAGTACAGCAATGGCAGAAAATTCTATTAGCTGCCAGAGCCAAAAGAAGCAGGCCGCGTTTAGACGATAAAACATTAACTTCTTGGAATGCCTTGATGCTCAAAGGATATATTGATGCTTACCGGGCATTTAACGACGAGCATTTTCTTGAAAAAGCCTTAAAAAATGCTAATTTTATCGCTACGGTACAACACAAAGAAGATGGTGGTTTATATAGAAATTTTAAAAATGGCAAAAGCTCTATCAACGCTTATTTAGAAGATTATGCCACAGTAATTGACGCCTATATTAATGTGTATGAAGTTACCCTTAACGAAAAATGGTTGCAACTAGCCAAACAATTGGCCAATTATTGTTTTGACCATTTTTATGATGATGGCAGTGGGATGTTTTATTTTACTTCTGATGAGGATAAAGGATTAATTGCCCGAAAAATTGATGTTGATGACAATGTAATTCCGTCTTCAAATTCTATCATGGCTAATAATTTGTTTAAGCTAGGGCATTATTTTTCTAATAAAACCTATTCAAAAACAGCCCGGCAAATGCTTCACAACGTAAAAGACAAAGCCTTGCAATACGGTGCAGGGGCTTCTAATTGGCTGTTGTTATACAGTAATTACCTCGGTGAGTTTTATGAAATTGCCATTGTAGGCAAAGATGCCAAAGAGAGATTACAAGAAATCAATACCTCGTACATTCCTAATAAATTAATTGTAGGCAGTACCGAAGAAAGTAAGCTGCCTTTATTAGAATACAAATACAATGAAGGCAAAACTACTATTTATGTTTGTATAGACGGTGCCTGCCAGCTACCGGTTGAAGAAACTGAAAAAGCATTACAACAAATTAACATTCAATTTTAATGAAGTTCTTACAGATATTTTTAGTGGCCTTAGTAGCTTTCTTGCATCTCTATTTTTTAGTATTAGAAATGTTTTTTTGGGATAAACCCAAAGGGTTAAAAACATTCGGGTTGACCAAAGAATTTGCTTCAGAGTCAAAAGTATTGGCGGCAAATCAAGGCTTATACAATGGCTTTTTAGCTGCCGGATTACTATGGTCAATCATTACACCAAATGCTAACATTGCTATTTTCTTTTTGAGTTGTGTTATTATTGCCGGAATTTATGGAGCCTATTCTACCAAAAAAATCAGATTATTTTATATACAGTCAGTACCGGCCATTTTGGCAATTTTAATAACTTTGTATCGAATTTAATTTTGTTAAAATTATGGATATAGATATATTGATGGATAAAGGATTAGACTTTATCGCCACCTACGGAATTCAGGTAATTGGCGCTATTGTTATTTGGATTATCGGTTCGTGGATTATTAAAAAAATCTTACGAGTGGTAAAATCGGTGATGGTAAAAAGGGCTTATGATGAGAGTTTGCAAAAATTCTTACTCAACTTAATGGGTTGGATACTTAAAATTCTTTTAATTCTCGCCATCTTAGCAAAATTAGGTGTTGAAACCACTTCTTTTGCGGCTATTTTAGCGGCTGCCGGCTTGGCCATTGGCATGGCATTGCAAGGCTCGCTAGCCAACTTTGCCGGAGGTGTACTACTGATGATCTTTAAACCTATAAAAATTGGCGATTTAATAGAAGCACAAGGTGAAATAGGGGTTGTTAAAGAAATTGAAATTTTTACTACCAAATTAACTTCGCCTCAAAATAAAGAAATTATCATTCCGAACGGAACTTTATCAAATGGCAATATCGTCAATTATACTTCTGAAGGCAAACTTAGGGTTGACCTCACCTTTGGGGTATCATATGATACTGATATTAAGCAAGCCAAAGATGTGTTGCTAAAAGTATTGACATCTAATGAAAAAGTTTTAAAAGACCCGGCACCTACGGTTAATGTATCTGAATTGGCAGACAGTTCGGTTAATTTTGCCGTCAGGCCATGGTGTACTCCCGAGCATTATTGGGATGTGTATTTTGAAACTACCGAAAATGTGAAATTAGCCTTAGATAAGGCCGGAATTGAAATTCCGTACCCACATGCGGTCGAAATTCAAAAAGAAGGTTAACATCTACCTTTTTTTAGGCTTTGTTACCAAAAAATCTTTGAGGTAAAACGGTTCAAAATAAGCGACATCTTCGATGTCGTTTTTTTTATATTTTGCATACGACAATATTGGCATTTGGGCTGCTGAAGGAAAATAACCTTCTAAAAAAACCGCATTTTTATGTTGAATGATATTTTTACATTTTTCGGCACCATCTCCTAAAAAATAGGCCTTGCCTTTATCTAAAACTGCTGAAAAAGAACTTGCTTCTATAACTTCAGCTTTTATTTCTCTTACTTGCCGGTAATGACTATCAAAAACCGCACTATACACTTCCATTCTCCGGGCATCTAATAGCGGGATAATATGCGCCCCTTCTTCAACGGTAATTGAATTTGCCAGTGAGGCCAGCGTAGCCACTGAAAGCAAGGGTTTATCCAATGCAAAACACAATCCTTTTGCTGCTGAAACGCCAATCCGCAAACCGGTATAAGAACCGGGGCCTTTACTTACAGCAATGGCATCAATATCTTTTAGGGTTTTATTAGCTATTTGTAAAACTTCCGTAATAAAAAGATGTAATTTCTCACTATGCGAGTAGTTTCCATCGTTTAACTCTTTTATTGCCAGTATCTTTTCGGTATCCGAAAGGCTTACTGAACAATTTTTAGTGGCGGTCTCTATGTTTAATAGCAAGGGCAAAATACCTGTTTTTAGTGATAAATATACAAGGATTCTATAAAAAAAAGCATTCGCCTGAGACAAATGCTTTTAAAATTTAATTGTGAACTCGTTTAAACTTTTTGGATTGAGGCGAAAATTAGGAGTTTTTTAACTATTATTTATACTTCTAGCAAGCCATTTGTTTTTTTAACGGCGGCAGCACTTTCTTGCATTTTGGCTTTTTCGGCATCGGTTAAGTCTAATTCGACAATTTTTTCAATACCATTTCTACCGATAATTATCGGTACACCTATTGAAATGTCAGTCAAATCATATTCTCCTTCCAAGAAAGTTGAACACGGAAACATTTTATGTTGGTCACAGGCAATGGCTTGTACCAAAGCTGAAACTGCAGCCCCCGGCGCATACCAAGCAGAAGTGCCTAATAATTTTGTCAAAGTAGCACCGCCTACTTTGGTATCTTCGGCTACTTGAACCAACCTTTCATCTGATAAAAACTTGGTAACGGGCACACTATTTCTGGTTGCCATACGGGTTAACGGTATCATTCCTTTATCTGAATGGCCTCCGATAACCATACCGTCTACATCAGAGATGGGCGCTCCTAATGCTTCGGCCAATCTGTATTTAAAACGTGCAGAATCTAAAGCGCCTCCCATGCCAATAATTCTATTTTTTGGCAAACCTGAACTTTTATGAACAAGGTACGCCATAGTATCCATAGGATTGGAAACTACTATCAAAATCGTATCGGGTGAATGTTTTACTAAATTTGACGAAACTTCTTTTACAATACCGGCATTGATTCCGATAAGTTCTTCGCGGGTCATTCCGGGTTTACGCGGAATACCCGAGGTAATCACACAAATATCGCTATTTGCAGTTTTTGCATAATCTCCGGTGGTACCTACAATTTTGGTATCAAATCCGTTTAACGAAGCGGTTTGCATTAAATCCATCGCTTTGCCTTCGGCAACGCCTTCTTTAATATCTAGAATTACTACTTCTGAGGCGAAATTTTTTATGGCAATATATTCAGCGCAACTTGCCCCCACAGCGCCTGCACCTACAACTGTTACTTTCATAACTTACTAATTTTTTATTTATATATCTATATTTGCGTACACCGCATTTTTTTCAATAAATTCTCTTCTTGGTGGTACCTCATCACCCATTAACATTGAAAATACCCTATCGGCTTCGGTACCATTATCTATGGTTACTTGGCGCATGGTTCTAAATTCAGGGTTCATTGTAGTATCCCATAATTGCTCTGCATTCATCTCTCCTAAACCTTTATAACGCTGTATGGTACCTCCGTCAAATTTTTTAACTATCGCATCGCGTTCTTCATCGGTCCATGCATATTCTTTTTTGGCTCCTTTCTTTATCAAATACAAAGGCGGAGCGGCAATATATACATATCCTTCTTCAATCAATTCTTTCATATACCTAAAGAAAAAGGTCAAAATCAATGTGGCAATATGGCTACCGTCAACATCGGCATCACACATAATTACAATTTTATGATAGCGTAATTTTTCAAGGTTTAATGCTTTACTATCTTCTTCGGTACCAATGGTTACCCCTAATGCCGTAAACATATTTTTGATTTCTTCATTTTCAAAAACTTTATGCGGCATTGCTTTTTCTACATTTAATATTTTACCACGTAATGGTAAGATAGCCTGAAAGTTACGCTCTCTACCTTGTTTGGCAGTACCTCCGGCAGAATCTCCCTCTACCAAAAATATTTCACATCTTTCCGGGTCTGTCCAAGCACAATCTGATAATTTTCCGGGCAAACCGCCACCGGTCATCACGGTTTTACGCTGTACCATTTCGCGCGCTTTACTGGCAGCATGCCTAGCTTGGGCGGCTAAAATTACTTTTTGCACAATGATTTTTGCATCATCGGGATGTTCTTCTAAGTAATCTGTCAACATTTCAGAAACCGCTTGGCTTACTGCCGAAGAAACTTCACGGTTTCCTAATTTTGTTTTGGTTTGTCCTTCAAATTGCGGTTCTGCCACTTTTACCGAGATAATAGCTGTTAATCCTTCACGGAAATCATCTCCGGCAATATCAAATTTTAAATTTTTTAACAGTCCTGAATTTTCTGCATATTTTTTCAACGTGTGTGTCAATCCTCTTCTAAATCCTGAAAGGTGTGTTCCTCCTTCATGGGTATTGATATTATTGACATACGAATGTAAGTTTTCGGTATAGGAGGTATTGTACACCATGGCCACTTCAACAGGAATGCCGTTTTTTTCTGATTCCATTGAAATTACTGCTGAGGTCAATTGTTCGCGTGTAGCATCCAAATACCTTACAAATTCTTTTAATCCTTCTTCGCTATAATAATCTTCGCGGATAAAGTTGCCTTCATCATCTTTATTGCGTTTATCGGTAATTGATATGCGTACTTTTTGGTTTAAATATGAGAGCTCACGCATACGTGAAGCTAATGTTTCGTAACTAAAATCTATTTCGGTTTGAAAAATGGTATCGTCTGCCATAAAGGTAATCATAGTACCTTTTTCATCAGAATCGCCAACTACTTTTACAGGATAGAGTGTTTTTCCTCTTTCATATTCTTGTTCCCAAATTTTACCGTCACGGTAAACGGTAGCTTTTAAATGTGAGGATAATGCATTTACTACAGAGACGCCAACACCGTGCAATCCTCCGGATACTTTATAAGAATCTTTATCAAATTTTCCTCCGGCGCCAATTTTGGTCATTACAACCTCTAGGGCAGAGACGCCTTCTTTTTTGTGCATTCCAACGGGAATACCACGGCCATTATCTCTTACAGACAATGAATTGTCTTCATTGATAATCACATCTATCTTATCACAGTGGCCTGCCATGGCTTCATCAATAGAGTTATCTACTACTTCATACACCAAATGATGCAAGCCTCTAACCCCAACATCGCCAATATACATAGACGGGCGCATTCTCACGTGCTCCATTCCTTCTAATGCCTGAATACTATCCGCCGAATAATCTTGTTTTTTTGCTTCTTCGCTCATATTTTTATCACTCGTTTTTATGAATTTTTTAGAACATACAAATATAAAAAAACACGCTCGTTTGAACGTGTTTTTTCAGGTGTTTAATAACGGAAGTTATTAACAAGTTTCCCTACAAAAGAGAAACATTTAAATTTAGAGTATTAGCGCTTTCCTTTGAACCGGAAATAGGTTTATTCTGAAAATGAAACAGCTTAAAGTTGTAGTAATTTTAAGCTGTTTCTAATTAAAAAGCAATCAACCCAATTTGCTCAATTAATATATTTTTAGTTATTTGATTTTATTTAATTGTTTGATATCTTTCTTTTCAATTACTTTTCCATCGGCATCAATCAAAACTTTAATATAATCTTCTCCTTTCACCAATTTTACATAGTATACTTCTTTTTTATCTTTTGTAGCTTTGTAGGCTTTCTCTGCAGTATACGCTGCATATTGTTCTCCTAAGGTTTTGGTAACAGCTTCGGGTAATTCATTTATTGTTACTTCTACCTTATCTTGTACTTTTTCTTGAATAGCGGCTTTGCTATTTTCTTTGTCTTCTTGGGCGAAAGTGGTTGTACTTACAAGCCCTATGGCTGCAAATACAAATACATAAATTAATTTTCTCATGACTCTGTTTTTATTACTTAGTTTTTGTTTGTTGGTTCAAATGTAGTAACAGAATCTAAAGAAAATCTTAAGTTTTAAAAAGAACAGAAATCTTATGTACTTTACTTTCGTACGAATAGGCAATACTCCAATTATTAACATCGGCAATTTTCTTGACGATAGCCAAACCAAGGCCTAGAGAGTCTTTTAAAGTACTCGCTTTTTTAAATCTATTAAAAAGGTTTTCGGGGTCTTGTTCTAAAATACTTCCGGTATTTGAAAAAAGTAATTTCTCGCCGTCATACATTATATCTATAGTACCCTTTTCTATGTTGTGTTTTATGGCATTACTCAATAAGTTTGAAATAAGGGTATCGGCTAAGATGGCATTGGTGGTAATTCTAGTATCTGATAAATGTGTGGTTACTTTTAATTTTTTATTTATGATAAAATCTTCGTAATTTTCTAATTGCCTTTCTATCAACTCTTTTAATGAAATTTCTTCTTGTACACTAAACTGCCGGTTTTCTACTTTGGCCAGTAACAACAAGGTTTTATTTAGTTTAGACAGGCGCTGCCCGGCTTGATAAATAGATTGCAATTGTTCTGATTGCTCTTTTGTTACCGTAGTTGATTGCAATAAGAGTTCTATTTTAGACTGCATAATGGCCAAGGGCGTTTGCATTTCGTGAGAAGCATTTTCTGAAAATTCTTTTAAACTATTAAAGTCTGATTGTAGTTTATTGGTAAGGTTTTTCAACGAGCTATTCAACTCTTTAAACTCATCGACATTAGAAGGTTCTAGCTGAATTGGGTTTTGGTCTTGGATAGAAAAATTTTTAAGGCGGTCTAAATTTTTATAAAAAGGCTTCCAAATATTTTTAGCAATTTGGGTATTTAGTATCCATAAACCCGTCAGCAATAGCAGGATAATAACAATGGTAGATAAGGTTATAATGAGCACAAAATCTTGGTTTCTTACCAAAGAGTTCCGCGTAATGATTTTGTATCGTTTTCCTTGTAAGGTTTCGTAGGCTGTTAACTGCCTGTATTTTTCGTATTCTTCGGCACCTTCTATATCGTCTATCGCATGCGAAATTAAGGTGTCTTTATAGACAATGGTATCTTTAGGATACATTTTATTTTCTGATTCGGTCAATTCACCGGCTTCAAAAATGGTTAAGGGATATTCGTATTTAAAATGTTTTGCAATGACCTCTTTATTGTACAAGAGTTTCTTGTCTAATCGATTATTCATCACCGTAGTCAATACAAAATACAGCATTACCCCTGACAACATAAAAATAATGGCAGACAATATAAGGTACGTCCTACTGGTTTTTTCGATTAATTTCACGTACTTAAACTTTACTAATTAGTGTATTCAGCCCTGAGTTCATTATTTTTCAGCAAATTTATAACCCAACCCGTACATGGTCTGCAAATAATTAGGGGCTCCTAATTTTTTCATTTTTTTTCTAAGGTTTCCCATGTGGGTATAAATAAAGTCAAAGCTATCCGCCATTTCTATATTGTCTCCCCACAGGTGTTCTGCAATTGATTCTTTGGTTAGCACCTTGTTTTTATTAGTCACAAAATAGAGCAACAAATTGTATTCTTTTTTAGTTAACTCAATGGGTTTGTCATTTACGGTAACGGTTTTAGAAGTGGGGTTGATTTTAATTTCATTAAACTGAATGGTTTCGTCGCCTTCAAACTTTCGTCGCCTGATTAACGAATTAATCCTCGAGTTTAATTCTGCCAAATGAAAGGGTTTGGTAATATAATCATCGGCACCTAAATCTAATCCTGTTAACTTATCGTCTAGTGAATCTTTAGCCGATACTATTAATACACCGGTGGTTGGCGACTCTTCTTTGATTAATTTTAATAAGTCAATTCCGTTACCGTCGGGCAATGTAATGTCTAATAAAATGATATCGTATTTAAAACTTATTAATTTATCTTCGGCCTCGAAAAAAGTAGTTGCTTTTTCGCAAATAAAATCTTCATTTTTCAGATAACTCACAATGGTTTCTAACAATTCTATTTCGTCTTCTACAATTAGTATCTTCATACGAATAAACTTATATTAATTAATTGTTTTACAATGAACTCATTTTATAAAATCGGGCCGGCATTTAAAAAACGAAAAAACACCGGTATTATTTAATTACAGTTGCTTTTTTCGTAAAATAGCTTTGTCTGCAAATTTTTCTATAGTAATTGTGGGATTTCCGTAAATATAGACCTCTGCCGAATTTATGGCTGAAATTGTCAACGATTCTTTTGCATTGATATAGACATCTGAGGCATCAGCGGCATTTACAATAACCGTATTGCATTCTAATTTACCGGCTTTAACGGCACTTTTATTTTCTGCGGTAACAAACACATCTTCACAATCGCCAATGAGTTCAGTTGTTGAATTGCCCAAGGTAGCAACCTCCACCGTTTTTGACGACAGGTTTATTTTTGACCTTCCCCTGCTATTGGCATTGATGGTGCAATTATTAGTGTTTACCGTGAGGTTTACATTGGCACTTTCGTTATTGTTTAGGGTAAATTCTTCTGATTTGATATCCATCGTAATCTTAGAATCACCTTCTGCATTGATTGTTAAGGTTTCAAAATAAAAAGGGCCATCGCCTTTGACATCAGCTCTGTCTTTGGCAGTGATTTCTTTGATATTTTCATCAATGGTAATAAAAACGGTTAAGGCTTTTTTCTTGATAATTCTTTTGGATAATTTTATCACCAAGGTACCGCTTACAACATCGGTTACGACCGCAAGTTGTAAATTCTCATCGGTTTCAACGGTTACAGATTGATTGCCGCCCTGTACCAAAACTACTTCTATTTTGTCTTTAACTTCAATTGCCGAAAATTCAGAAATACCTCTATCCTCTGAAACGACAATTTTATTGCCTCTTAATTTATTCTGACTGTAAATGGCATTTAATGATAAAAGGCATATCATTAGTAAGGTGATGGCTTTTTTATTGTTAACTTCCATAGGGCTTATTTTGATACTCAAAGATATTACAAAAAATAAATAGGTGGCCTAAAAAGTAATACATTTTGTTCTATCAACACTATGAAAGTTCAGCTAACAATTCAGATTACGGGTCAAAATACCGGGTTTAATTCCTCAACCCTCTAGATTAGAAATAATGATGTTTGCACAGCAAGCCCCATATACTACCTCGATGGCCCTGCTACGTACGGGGTTGTTTATTTTATATGTGGGTTACAATTTTCGACAGCATTCAATACAGCATTTCTGTTTTTCTAGTTGCCTGTTGGTATATTTAACCCAGGTAATGCAATAGACTTCCTATTCCGTTCAGAAATCACTGCAAAATAGGTCGTTTCACTGTGTTTTCAAAATTAACCGTAGCGGTGCTACGCCTAATTTAGTAAAACACCCTTTTTTATTGCGCTTTCCTAACTCATAACGTAACGCTATTGCATAAGCTGGGTTTAATAGGCTTCATCATGCACATTGGCTACGGCTCTACCACTAGGGTCATTCATGTTTTTAAAAGCCTCATCCCATTCTAACGCTATTTGTGTGCTACAAGCTACAGATGCTTCTTGCGGCACACACAACGCGGCGGCATCACTTGGGAAGTGTTCTGCGAAAATAGAGCGGTAATAAAATTCTTCTTTTGAAGTCGGTGTTTGAATAGAAAATCTATACTTCGCATTCACTAATTGTTCATCGCTAACTTCTTTTTCTACTATTTCTTTTAAGGTATCTATCCAACTATAGCCTACGCCATCAGAGAATTGTTCTTTTTGGCGCCAAGCGACACTTTCGGGCAACATATCTTCAAAGGCTTTACGGATAACCCATTTTTCC
>DRQI01000486.1 GCA_011330545.1 Flavobacteriia bacterium | reverse complement strand
TTACGGTTTTTGGTCATAGGGGTATTTCGAGGGTCGGATGGTGGCCCCCCTGTTAATGGGCGGCCCGATCACAATGCTTTTTATATTGATGATGTTGTGATAAAAAAAATAAGAATATCAGAAGAAATACAGGACGTCGCTTTTTTCTGTAAGTACAATAAAGACGAATCCATTGAAAAGTTTCCTGATATTGGTGGGGTTGTCTGCCATTTTTCTACAAACTCAAGTGAGGTACATTCTAATGAAAAAATTGTTTTGGATTCATTTGCCCATCGTCTGAAACGAAACCCAAAAATTGTATTCACTGTAATTGGGCATACAGATGGACAAGGCGACAATCATATCGAACTGTCCAGGGAAAGGATTGCCAGTGTGCTTAAATATTTAAAAGAAATACACAAAATACCCGAATTTCGGTTTGTAAAAATATATGCTGGCAATACAATGCCCATAGCAAACGATGAGACAGAAAATGGAAGGAGGCTAAACAGGCGTGTTGAGTTTATCCAATCAGATTATGATCTGCCGAGTGTGTTTTATAGAAACCTTTTATTGTCCGTGGAAAATGGCGACATAGACCGGGCGTATAAAATTTTGTTTGCATGGCTGCACATAGTGAAGGATAAATATAAAATGCTGATGTATTTTGATCCAAGAATTGAGGCAATGAGAAAAGACCAAAGATGGGAGCAAGTAACCAAGAGGATAAAGAAAAGCTACGATAATTTAATTAGACCGGAACTGGCATTTACCCTTGATTCCCTATGGGCAGAAGATCAAAAGCCACGCACATTGCGGTATAGGATCGAAAACCTTAATACCTATATTAAAGAATTTGATGAGGGTGACCCAAAGTGGGATGTGTTCTTTGAGATAAGCTCGGATTCAGTTATATACAGAGACAGCCAGATATTCTTGTTTGTCGATTCTGTTGTGGCAAATAAAGGATGGCCTAAAATATCCGAAGTGGGGCCACGCCCGGCAAAGGTTGTCTTCTTGGCAACCACCCATTCAAATGATACAACTGCCCTGTCCGGGTACATCCCCATTGTTGAAAGCAGGTGCATGGAAGGAGAGGCAGAATGGTATTGGTACGCTACCATGTACGACCGATTGGCCACCTTGAAAGGGCTTCCCCAAAAATACGGCACACAGTACCGGCTGTTGGGCGGGCATGATAACAAAAAGGAACTTTTTCCTTTAGAAGACAAGTCTAAAGTAAATGAGTGGAGGGCTAAAATAGGGATGCCCCCGATAAGAATTGATTGATAAATACGCAAAACTGATTTTATGGTTTTGATAATGTCCAGGTATAACGACAACAGTACGGTGTATGTAACCCAATGGTTATTCCATTGGAAAGTACCCTTTGAAAGGATAGATTTCGAAGAAGAATATTCGGTCGAAATTATATACGAAAATGGTGGTGGCTTTGATTTTATCGTATATAATGACCAAAAGAAAATCAAAATGAGCGACGTGAAAGCCGTTTGGTATCGCCGAGGTGATTTGAACATCAAGATGCCGAACCTTCAATTTATTAGGGATGAATATGTTCGCAGAGAAGTAAGCGGGCATTTGCAGGGAGAGAAGGCAATTATTGAACATTTTTTTTATTATCTGATGAAAGAAAAACCTCATATAGGCACATTTGGAGAAAGGGCCGTAAATAAACTAATGGGCTAAGTCTTAAATGTTTGATACCTTTGGGGCTTTATTAATTGATACAAAAAAACAAAAAATGGGAAGAGGTTCATTACCCGCGGCAGCTATACCGATGAATAGTCGTCAATATGAAATACTTGAAAAGGAACGTAACAGGCGTAATATCAGTCGCCAAAATTATACTCGTATATCCATCCTGCTCAGTGCCAGTCAAGGTAAAAGCAATAAACAAATAGCCCGTGAAGAAGATATTAGCCTTAATACCGTGAAGAGCTGGCGAAGGCGCTGGAAAGAGGCTTATGAGCAATTGCAAATATTTGAAGAAGGTATGGAGGGAAAAGGTGTAGGTGACAATGAGTTACTCCAAAAAATGTTGGAAATAATAAGCGACCGCCCTCGAAGTGGGGCACCATCACGAATTACGGATGCACAAAAACAACAAATCGTAGCAATTGCTTGTGAGAAACCGCAAGATTACGGGTTTATGATGACAGACTGGACACTGAAAACACTGGCAATGGCAGCCATTAAAAAGAAAGTGGTTGATTCAATTTCTCCCGGCTACGTTGGGAAACTTTTAAAAAATAAACCAACTTCAACCACATAAATCAGAGTATTGGTTATTTCCAAAAATTAAAGATTGGAAATTTTTTGTGGCCAGGGTAGCTCTTATTTGTCAATTGATTATAGCAACGACGAAAGGGAAATTCACTAACCAATACGTATTAAGTGTTGATGAAAAAACAGGCATTCAGGCATTGGAGCGTTTAGAAGGCAAAGCCCCCAAGTCCAAAGGTTTACACAGGCGTAAGGAATTTGAATACACTCGAAATGGAACCACTTGCCTAATTGCTGCTTTTGATGTGGCACAAGGTAAAATTGCCAACCAATTGATTAATCCTACCCGAACAGAAAAAGATTTTTGTGATTTTATTCAACAAACAGTTGAATTGTATTCCACAGAGGATGAAATCATTTTTTTAGCTGACCAACTCAATACACATCTGTCTGAATCCTTAGTTATTTATATTGCCAAACTTATTAATTTTGAAGGAGATTTAGGCAAAAAAGGACACAAAGGGATTCTGAAAAACAGGAATAGTCGAAAAGATTTTTTAGAAAACCCTGCGCATCGGGTACGGTTTGTCTACACCCCAAAGCATTGCTCCTGGCTGAATCCCATTGAAAATTGGTTTGCAAAATTACAACGTCATATAATTAAAAATGGTAACTTCCCCAGCGTGGAAGAACTGGAAAATAAAATTAAAGAATATATTGATTATTATAACAAATGTTTATTTAAACCCCTGAATTGGAAGTTTAAGGGGTTTTCCGTAGATAAACCTTTGCTTAACTTTAAGGTGTCAATAACTTAGGTTTTGAGCCACTAGTACTGAAAAAGTACGATATTTGCTAAATAACTTGACAATGTTAAATTAAGGGTTGTTATAATATAACAAAAAAATAAGAAGAGAGAGGTGGTTGTTTTCATTCTTTTTTCAAAGAAAAATTAAAAATACCGGCCTCTCTC
>DRQI01000485.1 GCA_011330545.1 Flavobacteriia bacterium | reverse complement strand
GTAGAAGAAATTGGGTATGAAATTAACGCTTACGAAAACATTTATGATGAATTGGGAAAATGGGAATGGGATATTATTCGCTCCGTTAGAGTCTGTTTAGATGTTGGATTAAACTATTATGATTGGAGTGACGAAAAAGCTATTAGATTTTGGCGACGGCATATTAAAAACAAAGATTACATTGCTAAAAGAGAAATTGCTCGTATGAAAAGATGGCCAGCTCAAGTAATAACATACAAATATGGAGCAAATAGAATACTAGAATGGCGCCTAAGGAGTAAAGTTAAAACCCCCGAAAATATAAAAGAATTCCATAGAAAGATTCTTAAAAATGGGTCAATCCCTTTTTCTGTTCTAAATAAAGTAATGTTTGAAGAAATTAATTAGTCGACCCTTATAAATAGCGGAATTTTACCGAGCCTACAACACCAAAAGATTGATAGCTTTTGGGTAGGCTTGATTTACTCTCAGTTATCTTCAAAAATAATATGCTGATATGCCCCGATATCGGGCGAAGCAATTCTGCTGATATTTAAGATATCAAAAGGTACTTGTAAGGCACCATTGCCATCTGCATTGCCATTGGCTTCAGAATCCTGGCCAATAATATATTCATTGCTTTCAACATTTTTAAATTGGGCAATACCATTGAGGATTATATTTTGATATACCGCCGTATCGGTAAAATCATATAAAGGGTTGTTTAACAAATCATTATTGCCAGTCGAAAATTTTATCATACTATTTTTGATATTGTAATTAAAAGCTGCCCCATCTACTTTATCGAGTACAAATTCTATATTTTGATTGCCGTCAACAATACAATTGGTAAAGTTGGCAGCCACCAAATCGCGGGATACCGTCACCTCATTGCCGCCATCATCCATAAAGGTGAAAAAATTATTGATTAACAGGGTAGGAAATTGCCTGAAACTACGTGTCCAATAGTTGGCAAAAGTACAGTGTGTAAAATTATAAGTACCGCCAATGGTACAAGCCAATGAAGCAATTCCGTTATTGCCAATAACCACGTTTTCGCCTGTGATATTGGTTTCCCTCCCTAAAATACCAAAATTGGCAGTATTGTAAATTTGTGTATTTTTTAGTTGCAGTGTCGGATTTGTATTACCAATAGAATCTACTAGAATACCGATAGTATTATTTTTGATAACAGCATAATCAATACTATTATTTTTACTGCCGGCACGCAGCCAAATAAGGCCCCATTGCCCGGCAACATCTTCAAAATCAGGCTCTAGCCTATCATCTTCAAAAAGTACGGTATTGTCGAGTTCTCCATTTACTTTCAGAGTAGCATTTTTATCGACTATGATTCCTGAATTGTTGTGAAAATACAAGGTGGCACCGGCTTCTATGGTAAGGGTAGCATTTGCCGGAACACCGATATAATCATAAATAAGATAGGGTTTTTCATTGGTAAACGTTGTGTTTCCCGTTAAGGAAGTACCGCGAATACTTATGGTTTCGCCTTGTGCGTTTTCGCCAAGGATAATTTCTTCAAAAACAAAACTGCCATCAGGTTGCAGTGTTCTATCGGGCCGTATTAAATTGACGTCGAGTACCAAGGCTTCTAACGTAACATCTTGCTCATTGACTCCCGAATCAAATACAACTGAATCCCTATAAAAAAATTCGGTATCGGTAACTTGTTGAAAATCAACAGTAGCCTCGACAAAAATAAAGATACTATCCTTGGCTAAAATATCGATATTTTCGAATGATTTTCCCGAAATGCCATCGACATTCAACCGGTAAAAAGAGGCCTCTCCCCTACCTAGTTTAATAGTAGGTATGGTAATGTCTTCATTACTTCTGTTGTACACTTTAAAACTCTGTGTGCTCGAACTGATATCGTCAAACACACGGTTTAACAACACGGTATCTTTTGAAAATTTTAATTCGCCCGTACTTACAATGGTACCGAAATCTTTACGGCAAGCATTTAAAAGAATAATGATGATAACGACAATGAAAGAATAAACTACCCGCATTCAACTATTTTGTATAAAAATATAACTTTTACTGTTTCTTTTTATTGTTTTTTACGTAATTTAATTTCAAATACTTTTCCCCAGTCTTTTCCGGTAACAAAAAGCCGGTCATTTTCTGCATCATAAGCGATGCCATTGAGTACGTTGTCATCACCTTCTTGCCCGGCTTTGCCCTGTAAGCCTTTTAGGTTTACAATTGCTTCTATGGCACCGGTAGCCGGATTGATAATTAAAATACTATTCCGTTGCCACTTATTGGCATAAATCTTACCATTGATATATTCTACTTCATTTAAACTTTCAACTTTGCGTTTATCGGTATAGGCTTCAATAAACGATTCTTCTGCCAAGGTTTCGGGATTTAAAAACCACAACCGTTCGGTACCATCGGTTTTAATGAGTTGTTTTTGGTTATGTGTAAGGCCCCAACCTTGTTTACTCTGGTTATAGTTGAATTCTTTTTCTTTTTTAAACGTTTCTAAATCAAAGACAAAGCCTATCTTACTTTGCCAAGTCAACATATAAATTTTATTGTTAAAAATGGCCATTCCTTCGCCAAAGTATTTTTTATCTAACATCTTTTTTTGCAATACTTTACCGGTTTTCAGTTCTACTTTGCGCAGAGATGATTCTCCATATTGCCCGGTACTTTCGTATAAAAACCCATTGTGGTATTCGAGCCCTTGGGTAAAGGCCTTTTTATCGTGTGGAAATTCATTTACGATTTCATAAGTATAGATATCGGGCGATTTACCGGCAAAAAAGTGTATGGTATTGGTCAGTTTTTTTTGTTTTTCGCCATAAAAAACAGTTGCAGAAATGGCGTGTTTTCCTAATTTGAATTCAGAAATATCGAGATTCGTATCTGAAGGAAGCCGTTTCCCGTCAAGGTAATAGCGTATCGAATCTATTTTCTTATTATTTTTTTCGCTTACCGAAACACTTAGTTTCTGAGTTACTTTAATATTCTTGGGAGATGTTAGTTTTAGCTTATATGTATCATTACACGATATCAAAAAAGCAACTGCAATTACTAAAATAAAACTGTGTTTTAGGTTCATTGTCTATTTTTTTATTAAAATACTATTATTATCTATTTGAATTTTCAAAAATAGTATTAAATTTGCACTCTCAAAATAGCCACGCAGTTATTTTAACAAAAGGAGGCTAAAATTTTAACAATTAAATATAGAAACGATGAGAAAAGGAATTCATCCTGAAAATTATAGAATGGTAGCTTTTAAAGATATGTCTAATGACGACGTGTTTTTGACGAAATCTACTGCGGAGGCGAAAGAGACGATTGAGGTTGACGGTGTTGAATATCCGTTAATCAAATTAGAAATTTCACGAACGTCACATCCTTATTATACCGGTAAGATGAAATTGGTAGATACGGCAGGGCGTATTGATAAGTTTAAAAATAAATACGCAAAATTCAAAAAAGCAGCTCCGGCAAAAACCGAAGAAGAAAAAAAGTAAGCGTATATTTTATACCAAAAAAATCCGTTTCGAACTACGTTTAGTAATTTGAAACGGATTTTTTATTTCTATAAACACCGTTTGGCAGTTATTCACCTTAGGAAAATTTCACAAAAACAGGTGAAAAAAGAGCATTTTATGAACGAAATGTGACTAGCTGAATAGTTACTGTAGAGCTAAATTTTCTTCATCTGTTGTTTCATCATTTTAATCTGCTCTGTCAATACGCCGTGTTTGTCGAGTTTTTTTGCTTCTGCAATTAAATTTGTCGCCTCTCGTTTTCTCCTTTTGGTCATTGCTACCC
>DRQI01000484.1 GCA_011330545.1 Flavobacteriia bacterium | reverse complement strand
GGGAGAGCAGGATTCGAACCTACGAAGTCGAAAGACAGCGGAGTTACAGTCCGCCCCAGTTGGCCACTTTGGTATCTCCCCAACATTTTTTATTCAAAGAACTGAGCCGATAGAGGGACTTCCTTCAACTGCGCTCAGGATAAACTTCCAGTCCTATATCCGTTAAAACAAAACTTTATTTTAACCTTGAACTCTCTTAATTATTTTGAGCCGATAGAGGGACTCGAACCCACGACCTGCTGATTACAAATCAGCTGCTCTAGCCAGCTGAGCTACATCGGCTTTTTCACGCTTTTTTACATAAAAAAACAAACCGCTATTTTTAACGGTTTGCAAATGTATAAAGTTTTATTTTTTCTACAAAACTTTTATGTTTATTTTTTTATGTATTTAAAATTGATAGCTACGTTGTTTTTCTTTCTTTTTTCTAAGTTGTCTTTTTAATGCTGCTGTTGTCAAATCAATACCTTCTTCAAAAGATTTGCATTGTTTTTTTACTATTAATTCATCTCCCGGTATATTTAATTTTACTTCTACTATTTTATTTTCTTTTTCACTTGTATTTTGAACCTTTAAATAAACATCGGCTTCTATTATTTTATCATAAAATTTATCCAAATTATCAACTTTAGCTGTTATAAATTCAACAAGGCTTTTATCAATGTTGAAATTTACAGATTGCATATTTACTTTCATAGATGTTAGGTTTTTATGCTCCTTGGGTGAGCTTGGTTATACACTTTTTTTATTTCATTCAAGCTACTATGCGTATATATTTGTGTTGATGCCAGGCTTGAATGCCCTAGTAATTCTTTAACAGAATTCAAATCTGCCCCTTCATTAAGCAAGTGTGTTGCAAACGAATGGCGTATGACATGTGGGCTCTTTTTTACTTTAGAGGACACGCTACTAAAATAGTCATTTATTATTCTATAAACAAGGTTTGGATAGGTTTTATTTCCTTTTTTGGTAATAAATAAACATACATTATTGGTTACTATTTCATTACGTTTTTTTAAATACTCTTGTAAGGTTTTTTGAACTGAATTCAGTAACGGAATATATCTTTCTTTATTTCTTTTACCCAATACTTTAAGGGTTGCATTTGAAAGGTTGACATCTTCTTTTTTTACTTCTATCAATTCTGACCTTCGCATTCCGGTTGAATACAACAACTCAACCATCAGCTTATTTCTAACGGTTTCAAAATCATCATTGTGCGACAGGTTATCAATCACTTCATCTATTTCTTTCTTTGAAAACGGCACTTGTACCCTTTTAGAAACTTTTAACGCCTTATGGCCTATTAAAGGCGATTCTTTTAGTTGCTTTGTTTTTACCAAAAATTTATAAAAGGTTTTTAGGCTGCTGATTTTTCTATTTATGGTTCTGTTTGCTATTTTTTGTTGTACCATCTCAACAATCCAAGATCTAATTTGCGCATAATTAACAGTTGCCAATTGTTGGTGGCCAAAAGTACGGTTACAAAAATTCTGAAAGGAAATCAAATCATCTTGATAAGCCCTAGTAGTATGTGGTGAATATTTCTTTTCTAATGAAAGATATTCTATAAAATGTGCTATAGGCATAAAAAAACCGTTAGTAACAAATTTACAAAATGTATTTTTGTTATGCTAACGGTTTAACTTTTTATTTATTCTTGCCAACAACGAAAATCTAAACGATTATCCTTGTTCTTCTTGAGTTCTAAGGCCTTGAATATATTGTGCTTTTTGAATTTGAATTCTTTTTGTAACTGAAGGTTTTGTAAAATGCTTACGGCTACGCAACTGTTTCATCGTTTTGGTTCTATCAAATTTTCGCTTAAAGCGTTTTAAAGCCCTGTCTATATTTTCTCCGTCTTTTACGGGTATGATTAACATAGTATTGCACCTCCTTTCATACGTGTTTTCTTTAATTTGGGCTGCAAATATACAAAGATAATTTACAGTACCCCTATTGTTGTACTATTTTAATTTTAAAAATGTATTTTAGCATCTATGAAACCCTCATTGAGGGATTTGGTATAAAAAAGACAGGAGCCTCCACTAAGGGATATGAATAGATTCATGTTTGTTTGGCTTTGTGTTGATTTATTATTTTGGGTAATGATAATGTAAATCAGTTAATTAATATAAAATTATTCATGTGAAACGACTTTTAAAATATTTTGGGCTTTTGTTATTTGTACTCATCATTTCAGGCATCTTATTTTTCTTTTGGGCTTCGTCACCTACACTTGCTGAAAAAGAATATGCAAAAATCATCACCACTTCAGCTACGCCAACTGTTGACAACGATTCTATTTATAGCATTATAACATATAATATTGGTTATTTAAGCGGCATGACCAATAATAGGGCTATTGCCAAACCAAAATCTTTATTTGAGAACAACCTCAAAAAAGTACTCGATAACTTTTCAAGGCTCAATGCCGATATTATTGCTTTTCAAGAAATTGATTATGCGTCTGCCCGTTCGTATGACGTCAACCAGCAAAATGAGATTGCCAAATTAGGATATCCTTACGTAGCACAGGCCGTAAATTGGGATGAAACGTATGTGCCTTTTCCGTATTGGCCGCCTTCCATACATTTTGGCAAGATGCTTTCGGGCCAATCTATTCTCAGTAAGTTTCCGTTAACCGAACACCAAAGAATTGTTTTAGAAAGGGTAAAAGACAATC
>DRQI01000483.1 GCA_011330545.1 Flavobacteriia bacterium | reverse complement strand
ACCTCTAATAAACAGAAAAATGCCTTAGAAAACAGCTAAGGCATTTTTATATTCATTGGGTTGACTGTAAGTACTTTTTAATGTATTAACAACTAAAAAAATAAAGACGGATGTATTTTTCTCTATTTTCGGGTAGGCCAATTAACTGCCATCGTTGTCATTATCATCATTGTTTCCATTATCATCGTCGTCATTATCATCATTACCGTGATTATTATCATCGTCATCACTACATTGTCCTAGCTCATCACCGTGATCTAAATGAGCTTGTATAGCATTAATACTAACACAAATTGTATTGCCATTATGGCAAATATAGACCTTGGTTTCATCATCATTACAATATTCATAGTCATTATCATCGTCGTCGTCGTCGTTATCATCAATATCTCTACAAGTATCAACGGCAACCTGTAAGATGTTTTCTAGTTCGGGTATATCATTGACAATGGTTTCTTGTCCGTTCGTACCCAACAAAGTCAATGGAAAATCAATTCTTATCTGACTGGTACCGGTGAGCGTATCAAAAAATGCAAATAAATCGGCATCACTGTTAATAACAATCGTTTCTATAGATTGGCTAGTGGGAAAAATAACAAAAAAAGCAATCGGGTATACAAATTCTACGCATTGCTGGTTTGAATCATCATCATCATCGTCATCACCATCGTCGTTGTCACTTTTATATGAAGTGCTTTTACTAAAATCGTTTTGAAGCGCCTGCCTCATCAACGAGATGACCTTAGAATCTTTAGTAATTACTGCAGAAGAATCAAAGGTGTTTATTTCTATTTTCTCTTGGCAAGAAGTGAACAATAAAAATGTCAAAAAGAGGAGAGGTGCCAACAGATAAAATCTGTTTTTCATAATATTAGTCTTCATAATTTTAATTTTTTAATTTATAAAAAAACTCTTATTGCATTTAATTTTTTCATTTTAAATATACTATTTTTAGAAAACTATAAACTGTCTTAACTCACCATAGCGTTAAGACAGTTTACCCCTTTGTTAAATTAATCTTATAGTAAATTTACTTTTTAAAATTTTAATTATTATTATTTTTCACTATTCATATATAAAACAACTCACTTTAAAAAACTCCTACTTTTTTGAGAAAGAAAATTAAAGGTTAGCGTATAATTCTTTAGATTTTATGGTAATAGGTATTTCAACTCTGGTTGATCCCCAACCTAATACCATCTGCACAATATCCTTTTTTCCCTTAAAGCCAATTGAGAACTTTTTTATTTTTTTTGCTTTATTAGACGGGATTGTAATTCTGGCCACATCAAAAACAGGAAAGTATTGTGATACGTCATTGATATCAAGATTATCACTTAAAATAATTTTCCATTCTTTTTTCCCCGGAATTGTAAGTAAGGCATAAGTACCGGCAGAAACTTTCACATTACCAAATAACACGTCTTGGTAAAATTTTACTTTTGTTATCTTATCGGCTCCGGTAATCCATACTTTATCATAGGCTACCGATTTTCCAAAAATCTTTTTTCTATTCTTTTGTGGTTTTCCGTAAACTACTTCTACCAACGGAGGTGTTACCTCACTTACTCTATAATAAGAAATATCTTGAGTAATTTTTTTCGATGCTTTAGCACTTTGTGCAGTTATTTCGTTATTAAAAACTACTGCTAAAAGTAAAACTAAGACTGTTTTTGATATGTTTTTTGTTTTCATTATTCTCTGTTTTTTATATAGAACAACTTGCTTTTAAAAACTCCTACCCCCGCCAATCATTTTATTTGTATATTATTTATAAATAAAAAAAACTGTCTTAACTCACCATAGCGTTAAGACAGTTTTTCCCCTTTGTTAAATGAATCTTATAGTATGTTACTTTTTAAATGATTATTATTATTTTCACTATTCGTATACTTAAACAACTAACTATTAAAAGTTCCTACCCCAATGTAGATAAATTTATAATTTAGCGTATAATTTATTGTCTTTCAATATTATAGGTATTTTAACTCGAATGTAATCCCAGCCTAAAACCATTTGAACAATATCTTTTTTCTCTTTAAAATCAATTGAAAAGACATCTAATGTTTCTGCTTTGCTTGCCGGAACCGTAATTTTAGCAACGTCAAACATAGGGTTGTATTGACATGCCCCCCAAACATCGAGGTTTGAATTTAAAATTATCGTCCATTCTTTTTCTCCGGGAATCGTATATAAAACATACGTACCGGCAGGCACTTTTACATCACCGAATACGATATCTTGATAAAATTTCACTTCGGTAGCTTCATTTGCACCGGTTCTCCACACTTTGCCATATTTTACTAAATTGCCAAAAACTTTTTTTCCTTTCTTCTTTTTAGGCCTACCATAAATCACTTTTACCAAAGGCGGCGTAGCTTTACTAATTCTATAATAAGAAATATCGTGGGGTGCCTTGTCTAAATCTTTAAAACTTTGTGCGTGCATTTCACTTTTCAAAAAAATTGCTAAAAGCAAAAATATAATCGCCTTTATTACTATTTTTATTTTTACCATCATTTTGATTTATTTGAAGTTATAAACAATAATTTGTACCTATTTACTGTTATTATGTTGTTTATTTATGACTAAATATTCGTTAAAATCAGAATTATTACTTTTGTCAAGCAACATAAGACTGATTATGCATTAAACAATTAACCTAAAATAAACCCTACCTTCATCGTAGAAAAAATTTAATTAAAAATGCTAAAACCCTTAAATACACACATTTGTGATGAGCATATTTTTTCTAAAATATTCAATACCCTCTCTAATGATGTCTATAATTTTTTGCGTTTTAAATACGGTGACGGGTTAGACCCCAGAGATAAAGTTCAAGAAGCATTTATTAAACTTTGGGATAATTGTAAAAAAATAAGCCCTGAAAAAGCCAAATCTTTTTTATTTACCACAGCTAATAATATGATGTTAAATGAATATAAACATCAAAAAGTTGTTTTAAAACATCAACAGGCCAAACCAAAAGATTATACCAATGAAAGCCCTGAATTCTTATTAGAAGAGTCTGAATATATGCAAAAGTACGAACGTGCCTTGGCCAAACTCACCGAAGCACAACGCGTAGCATTTCTATTAAATAGAGTAGAAGGCAAAAAACATAAAGAAATTGCCGAAATGCTGGGAATTTCAAGAAAAGGGGTTGAGAAAAGAATTTATGGAGCCCTAGAAAAATTGAGAAAAGAAATAGATGGTATTTAAAATTTATAGCCAAGGGTAGGAACTTTTAATAGTTAATTGTTTTATATTTGAATTAGAAAAAGAAAAAATATTATTTTAACCAAGGGTAGGAAAAAACTTATCTTAGTTGTTATATAATAAAATTGTTATGCTAAACAGAAATATATGAAAGAACTTTTAATACATAAATGGTTAGATGGAGAGTTAAACGACGATGAATTAAAGGCGTTTAAAGAACTACCTGAATATGCTTCTTATACAAAGCTATCTGAAACAGCGAAGCTTTTTAAGGATACATCTTATAATGTTGATTTAGAATATGAAAAGCTAAATTCAATACTAAAAAACCGTAAAGAAACGAAGAAACCTATTCAATGGATACGGCCGTTATTACAAATTGCAGCTATTTTTATCATAGGATTGGCGGTGTATTATTCGCCCCTTTACGGAGATACGGCTACGGTGAAGACACTAGCGAGTAATTCTACCGAAGTGGCACTACCTGATAATTCAACGGTTAAATTAAATGCAGCCTCTTCCATAAAGTATCACAAACGCAATTGGAAAAATAATCGAGAAGTAAACTTGGTTGGCGAGGCTTATTTTAAAGTTGAAAAAGGCTCACAGTTTGATGTGGTAACTTGGTCAGGAAAAGTAAGTGTTTTAGGCACACAGTTTAACGTAAAACAACGGGTTAACTATTTTGAAGTAACTTGTTATGAAGGCCTTGTAAGTGTTTCCTTTAAAGGAAAAGAAATCAAACTACCGGCCGGTAAAACCGTAAAACTAATTGATGGGCAGTTATTTGAAGAACAAACCAAAGATACGGTTCCGTCATGGGCCAAAAAGAATATAAGCAGCTTTAAAAGTGTACCGTATGCACAAGTCATTCATGAGTTTGAAAGGCAATACAACACAAAAATTGAAGTTAAAAATATAGATACTACTCAATTATTTACAGGTAGTTTTACAAATAAAGATAAAGAATTAGCATTAAAATCAATAACTTTGCCATTACAATTAAAGTATTATACAAAAAATAATACCAACGTAATAGTACTCACTAAGGAGTGATAAAAAAAAAGTTATTATTTAGTTTCATCCTTTTATCTTTCTTTTGCCTAACTGCACTACAGTCTCAGACGAAGGAAAGAAAGCAACCACTTATTGAAATTTTAGAAGAATTACACTCACGATTTGAGTGTAATTTTTCTTATATAGACAGTGATGTATATGGCATTTTACTAACGCCTCCCGATAAGAGCCTTGACTTAAAAGCATCTATTGATTATCTTCAAACCAATACGCCGTTACAATTTACCATTCTAGGTAAAAACTTTATAACCATCACCCAAAAAAAGAATACCTTTTCAATTTGTGGTTATATAATTGATATTTACACCAATAACACCATAGAAGGTGTTGTAGTACAAACAGCAAGTTCCTCGGTGGTTAGCGACAAACAAGGGTATTTTAAGCTAACTAGAATTAGTGAAAACGACATTGTCACTTTTAGGCATTTGGCATATGAAACCCTTACCGATTATGCTAAAAAATACGATACAAAACAGTGTGAAACCATTTATCTTACATCAAAAACCGAAGACTTAACCGAAATTATCTTAAGCAGTTACTTGACCAATGGTATCAATAAAATTATCGATGGCAGTATTTCTATCAATTATAAAAATTTCGGTACAGTACCCGGCCTTATAGAAACTGATGTCTTACAAACCATACAAGCCTTATCGGGATTTCAGAGTATTGACGAAACCGTTTCAAATATTAATGTAAGAGGCGGCACGCATGATCAAAACCTCATTCTTTGGGATGGTATAAAAATGTATCAGGCGGGGCACTTTTTCGGGCTCATCTCTGCACTGAACCCACGTATTACCAAACGGGTAACGCTCATTAAAAATGGTACGCCTGCATCCTATACCGATGGTATTTCAGGAACCATAGATATGAAAACAGATTATACTGTAAGTAAGAAACCTTCTGCCGAAGTAGGATTAAATTTTATCAATGCCGATGCTTTTGTTGACCTTCCTATCAATAAAAACTCTTCGGTACAGCTAGCCTCTAGAAAATCTTTTAGCGAACTTATAAATACTCCTACCTATAGTCAATATTTTGACAGGGCATTTCAAAATACCGATGTGGTTACCACTACAAATATTACGAATAGTACCGATAAAAAGTTCGATTTTTACGACGTAAGTTTACGTTGGTTATACAATTTATCAGATAAAGACCAATTAAGGCTTAACTTTTTAAACCTTAAAAATAACCTTACTTTTACCGAAAATGCTTTTGGGGGCGGACAACAGAGTTCACGCCAAAGTAGCTTAGACCAACGTAATATCGCCGGAGGGCTTCATTATGACAGAAAATGGAATACCCGTTTTAAAACATCATTGCAGCTATATGGCACAAACTACAAATTGGATGCCACAAATGTTGATATTGTCAATGAGCAAATCGTTGCTCAAAATAATGAAATTGTAGAAATAGGATTACACCTAAATTCAAAATATGCGCTTAACGACTATGTAACACTTCAAAATGGCTACCATTTTGTAGAAACCGAAATAACAAATACTGAAAAAATTAACTTTCCTGTTGTAGACAGCTCGATAAAAGAAACGGTTCAAGTACACGGGTTGTCATCAGAAATTGCTTATAGCACAGAAGATTTTAATACCCATATTAAAATCGGGGCTCGCCTCAATTATATAAATACCTTTAAAAAATTTATCGTTGAACCCCGTTTTAGCCTAAATCATCGATTGACAAGTACCATTTCATTAGAAATATTGGGGGAGTTTAAAAATCAAATTACCACCTTTCAAACCGATTTCGGAAATGGTTTTTTAGGCCTTGAAAATAGAAAATGGACACTTGCCAATAATACAGATATTCCGATTCTTCAAAGTAAACAAATTTCTATTGGCGCTAATTATAACCATAAAGGATTGCTGGTAAATACTGAATTTTACTATAAAAAAGTAGATGGCATTACGGCGCAAAGCCAAGGTTTTCAAAATCAATATGAATTTACCGAAGCCCGAGGAAATTATCATGTCAAAGGTTTTGATTTTTTAGTCAAAAATACTTTTAACAAATTCAATACCTGGCTGAGCTATTCGTTGGCAGACAATACTTATGTTTTTGATGCTTTTGAAGAACGTAAAATTCCGAGTAATTTAGATATCAGGCATACCGTTTCATTGGCTACTGCTTATGATTTTAAAGAGTTGAAACTATCGGCGGGTTTTAATTGGCGGTCAGGAAAGCCTGCCACAAAGCCGGTTACAGGTAATGAAATTGTAAATAATACTATCAACTACCTACCTGCCAATAGTAGTAATTTAGCGTCGTATACAAGAGTAGATGCTTCTGCTATCTATAATTTCAACATCGGTAAAAACGTAAAGGCACAAACCGGACTATCGGTGCTCAATGTGTTAAACCGAAAAAATATCATCAATACTTTTTATCGTATTGACAATGATACCAACGAAGTACAACAGGTAAATGAATTTTCATTAGGAATTACCCCTAATTTTTCTTTTAGGGTATTCTTTTAACCTCCGTTCTAAACCAATAAATCCTTCCATGGGAAGGATTTATCCAGGTTGTTAAAAATCTTCAAAATAGTATTATTCTTATGAAGCGTTTTCTTTCTTAATTAAATTCAAGGCAGAGCCTTCTTTAAACCATTCTATTTGCCCGGCATTATAGGTGTGATTTGCTATAATTGTATCGCGTGTACCATCTGCATGTTTTGCTATTATGGTTAAGGGTTTTCCGGGAGCAAAGTCTTTTAAATCGATAAAATCAAAAGTATCGTCTTCTTGAATTAAATCATAATCACTTTCATTGGCAAAAGTCAATCCTAACATTCCCTGCTTTTTAAGGTTTGTTTCGTGTATTCTGGCAAATGATTTTACCAATACTGCCACTACGCCCAAATGGCGGGGTTCCATGGCAGCATGTTCTCGTGAAGAACCTTCGCCATAATTATGGTCGCCAACTACCATTGTGGGTATTCCGGCTTTTTTATAGGCTCGAGCAGTATCGGGTACTGTGCCGTATTCGCCTGTGATTTGATTTTTTACTTTATTGGTTTCTTTGTTAAATGCATTGACGGCACCAATGAGCATATTGTTAGAAATATTGTCTAAATGCCCTCTAAAACGCAACCAAGGCCCTGCCATTGATATATGGTCGGTAGTACATTTGCCAAATGCCTTTATCAATAATCTAACATCTTTAAGATCGGTACCAATAGGTTTAAAAGGTGTTAATAATTGAAGCCTCTTTGAATCTGGGCTTACCGTAATTTCAATTGTTGAGCCGTCTTCTATTGGCGCCACAAAACCGGGGTCTTTTACGTCAAAACCTTTAGGCGGCAACTCAAAACCCGTAGGTTCTTCGAGCATTACCTCTTGCCCCTCAGCATTTATCAATTTATCGGTCATGGGGTTAAAATCTAACTTTCCTGAAATTGCCACGGCGGCAACCATTGAAGGCGAACCTACAAAAGCATGTGTATTCGGATTGCCATCGGCTCGTTTTGAGAAGTTTCTGTTAAAAGAATGCACGATGGTGTTTTTGGGCTGCCCTTCCATATCTTCTCTTGCCCATTGGCCAATACAAGGCCCGCAGGCATTGGTAAATATTTTGGCATCTAAATCTTCAAATATCTGTAACAAACCGTCTCTTTCTGCGGTATAGCGTACTTGTTCTGAACCGGGGTTGATTCCGAATTCTGCTTTAGCTACCAATTTTTTATCTACTGCCTGTTTAGCAACTGAAGCGGCACGTGAAAGGTCTTCATACGACGAATTGGTACACGAGCCTATCAAGCCCCATTCTACTTTTAACGGCCAACCGTTTTCGGTGGCTTTTTTAGTCATATCTCTTCCTACGAACGTATTTAAATCGGGTGTAAATGGCCCGTTTAATTGAGGTTTTAATTCTGACAGGTTAATTTCTATTACTTGATCAAAATACTGTTCAGGATTCGCATATACTTCGTCATCACCGGTTAGGTATTCTTTAATTTTATTGGCTTCATCGGCCACATCACTTCTGTTGGTGGCACGCAAATAGCGTTCCATAGCGTCGTCATATCCAAAAGTTGAAGTGGTAGCCCCAATTTCGGCTCCCATATTACAGATAGTACCTTTGCCGGTTGCTGAAATTGCTTTGGCACCTTCGCCAAAATATTCAACTATACAGCCGGTACCTCCTTTGACTGTTAAAATACCTGCTACTTTTAAAATTACGTCTTTAGGGGCTGTCCACCCGCTTAATTTTCCTGTTAATTTAATACCTATTAGTTTCGGGAATTTTAATTCCCAGGGCATTCCGGCCATTACATCAACCGCATCTGCACCACCGACACCAATGGCAACCATGCCTAATCCTCCGGCATTGACCGTATGCGAATCGGTACCAATCATCATTCCTCCCGGAAATGCATAATTTTCTAAAACTACTTGGTGAATGATTCCTGCTCCGGGTTTCCAAAAACCAATTCCGTATTTATTAGAAACCGATGCTAAAAAATTAAAGACTTCACTACTGTTATTAATAGCTTCTTGCAAATCTTTATCGGCTCCTATTCGGGCTTGTATTAGATGGTCGCAGTGTACGGTGGTTGGTACGGCAACTTTACTTTTGCCTGCTTGCATAAATTGGAGCAATGCCATTTGTGCCGTTGCATCTTGGCAGGCTATTCTATCGGGTGCAAAATCGACATAATCTTTACCTCGTGTATATGGTGTTACCGGAGTACCTTGCCACAAATGGTTATACAATATTTTTTCTGCTAAAGTGAGTGGTTTTCCAACAATATTGCGAGCTGCATTTACGCGTTCTGCCATTCTTGAATAAACCTCTTTTATCATTTCTATATCAAAAGCCATACTATTTGTTTTCTAAATTATTATAATGTACGCAAAGATACTTATTTTCGAAAACTTTTTTGAATAACCTACAATAAAACCGTTCTTAATCAATTCATTAATATCAAATTTTTATAAAACAGCATTTATTTTATAATATTCTCAATTTTTATACTTCTTTTTTCGAAAAATGGAATGTGAGAAAATCTAGATAATTTCAGCAGACAGGCCTAAGTTTAGCAGTTGCGTACAGGGGGGTTTCAATTCGTCATATTCACCGGTTTTAACGGCACACTTTCCTTTATAGTGAACTAAATAAGTACACTGTTCTGCTTGTTGCGGAGTATGGCCACAAATATCAATTAAAGAATTGATTACAAAGTCAAAAGTATGGATATCATCATTGAATAAAATGATTTCATGTTGAGATACTTCTTGTTCTTTTACTACAACTTTCTCTTGTATTTTTTCCTTTGTGCCCATGACAAAACAAAAGTAATTAATTTTATTTATATATGGAAGCCCTAGAAGAAAGGGGAAGCCTTTTTAAAGACTTCCCCTTAACTAATTCAACTAATCCAAGATTTTTGGCTAATACATAAATCGTAACGCTGTGATGTCATTATTGTTAAATTCACCATCTGTACCGGCTGAAAAACAAGCTAACATAATGGAAGTAGAGTCATAACCTGTTGGTGTACCGGGAATATGAACAGCTCCTACACCGGCGGTACCTTCATTTACATTTTGGCCACAACTTTGACGGCTAAACCAATCGGTATGGCGAAAACCTACTGAATGGCCTATTTCGTGAGTGATAACATGCTCATTGACATTGGTACTAAAACCGCTCAATCCGTAAATTCTAACAAATTTATTGGGGTTACCATTGCTAGGGAAGCCTGCTGAGCCACCTGAACCCGATTGATTAGGGTCATGGTATACCAACATATCTTGAGGGCCGAAATTGGTGCCAAAAGTTAAATTGAAATTTATATTAAGGTTTAACCGGTTATAATTATTAACCGCCCATTGTAAGCCGGTACGCTCTTTACTTGAAAGTCCGAAACCACCACCACCGGTATATCCCATGATATTAATAGTTCCGCCACTGACTAAATTATTGGTGCGGTATTGCTTTGTAGTAATATCACCGCCCATTTTCATATTCTCTATTTGTTCTCTACTGAACACAATATCGCCTTCTACCAAAAACATTTCCTGCATAGTGCCATTAGGCAATTCAAACTCCATTTTTTCCAATCCATCTGTATTAAAATACATGGATTCTAATTTTGCTGCAATCTTAGGAAATTCTTCTAAATTATTGGCTTGCGGTTCTAATTGTACTTCATCATTTTGGCAAGAAAATAGGGCAACTGTCGTGACCAACATGAAAACTGTAAAAATTGAAAGTTTTTTCATTTTGTATGATTTAAATTAATATAAGTTTTTAGCGAAATATTTCAGTGTAAAAATAAAATCATAACTATGGCAAGTCAATAGCGAAAACCGTGAATTTTAAAATTCATGGAAAACCACTAGTCAATTTTTAGAAAAATTTATAACTCTCTATTTAACAGTAATTAAGGTGTATTTTAATGCTGCCCAATTATTACGTTCAATAATTTCGCTTAACCTTAAACCGTATTTTGAAGCTTCGGTATCTATTATCGGAATATCGTCTTGGTAAAATCCACTAAGCAATAATGTACCTTTTTGAGATAGGCAATTTACATAGGTTTTTATATCATTTAACAGGATATTTCTGTTAATATTAGCTATAATGATATCGTACTGTTTATTAATCAAAAGCGAAGCATCTCCTTCATATACATTAATATGTTTGCAATGATTTCGCTCACAATTTTCTATTGAATTTTCATAACACCATTTATCAATATCAATGGCATCAATGGGTTTT
>DRQI01000482.1 GCA_011330545.1 Flavobacteriia bacterium | reverse complement strand
TTATTATTTTGTTTTAAACCAATTTATCTTCAAAAAACAATCTGATAAAATGAATAATTTAGTTAAACTGTGTATTTTCACCTGTTGATAATTATTATTTTTGACCAACTAATAAATCGTATTAATAATGAACTCTTTTAAACTTTTTTCAATTAGCTAAAAAATTGTCCTTTTGCACCCTGTTTTTGTCTTTTTTTCCTTCCATAGCCTTGCTATGCAACTCAATAAAGCCTTCAATAGGGTAAAAAATTCCTAATTTTCGCTTCAATCCAAAAAGTTTAAACGAGTTCAATACGTTGAGTGCTCTATTAGTGTTATATTTACTAAATTTTTATGAAAAACTTTCTTTTGTACATACTCACCTCATTTTTATTTTTTTCTTGTCAAGAAAATTTAAAAGATGCTAAGGCGAATAGATTTGTTATTTCGGGAACCATTCAAGGTATTGAAGATGCTACTAAGGTATATTTAGAGACCCGAGAGAGTGGTGTTTTACTAATATTAGACTCTACCACTATCCGCAATGGAAAATTCAGATTTGAGGGAACTATCGACAAACCCTCTGTTTATGGAATTCTTATAGAAGATGTCAAAGGCACTATTGGTATCTTAATGGAAAATAAAAATATTAGCATAGAAGCCTATAAAGACAGTTTGTCTTCTTCAAAAATTGTTGGCTCTAATACCAATGACGAATACCTTAACTTTGTACACCAATCAAATCAAATAGTGTCTAAAATGAATGTGCTGTTTCCAGTTTTTCAAAAAGCCCGCTCAGAAAATGATGTGAAAGTACTTGACAGTATCAATAAAAAAATGCAAGCCATCAATAATCAAAATACGGCATTTGCCTTACACTATGCCCGCCAACATCCTAATTCTTACGTAGGCGCCATTGCATTACACTCTGTGATTAGGGTACCAACTATTTCAAAAGATACTATTTTAAAAATTTATTCTCATTTTTCAGATTCTATAAAAAGAGGCGATTTTGCCATCGAAACATTACATTTTATACAAACATCAACAAAACGAGATTCTATTCTACATTGATTAAATTATTATATAGATATTATGAATTTAGTTAACAAATATAGGCCTTCCTATAAAAAAACGCTCATATTGTTATTTTTAGCAATGGCGTTTTTTTGCGTATTGTTTATCATCTATTCTAGAAAGTCTATATATCACTATAATACCAATGCAGATTATGCCTATGATTTTACAAACTCAACAGCGATAAAAACCGAATTAACTTTAAAGGATGGTATATTAACCTTGCCCGAAAGCCAAGCCTTAAATGAAACCGCCTTTATTAAAATTGAAGTAAACACCTCTTTTTTAGGTAATTATTTTCAACCTATAATCACCATAAGTTCTGACGATACAACAAGTACACAGTATATTGAACACGGTGCTAAGGGCATTCGCTACCTCAACATTAGTGATTTTATAAATCGAGAAAACAGAGAGCTCACTTTTACAACCGATAAAATAAATCTCAAAGACCAGACCGTAGTACTTTACGAGTTTCAAAATTTATCATTCGAAAATGCTACTATTTTAGTACTTGCCCCACATCCTGATGATGCTGAAATTGCCGCTTTCGGATTGTACGCAAAAAATAAACATTCTTTTGTTATAACCATTACTTCAGGTGATGCCGGCCCGGATACTTATGATGAAATATTCAAACAAGATACTGTAAAACAATATTTAGAAAAAGGAAAATTGAGAACTCTCAATAGTATTACAGTTCCGTTATTAGGAGGCATACCGTATGAAAACTCTTTAAATCTTGGTTTTTTCGATAGTACCCTTAGAAGAATGCACGAGAATGATACGTTGGTAGTACCATCGGTTTTTACCAAAACTTCTGATATTAATACCTATAGAAAATTAAATGTTTCAAAACTCAAAAACGGGTTGACAGGTGTTTCTAACTGGAAATCTTTAGTGCAAAATTTAAAATTCTTATTAGATACTATCAAGCCCGATGTTATTGTTAGCCCTTACCCGCTTATCGACTATCATCCCGATCATAAATATACCACCATTGCCTTGATTGAAGCACTAAAGGCATTGAATATCAGAAAGGGAAATTTATTATTGTATACCAACCATCATACGGTTTGTGAATACTATCCTTTTGGCGAAACCGGAAATGCAGTTACGCTCCCTCCCTATTTTAAAGACGGATTTTATTTTAGCAGTTTGTATTCCAACAGCTTATCAAATTCTTTACAACAAGATAAGCTCTTTGCCCTAGAAGCCCAAAATGACCTGAGGTTAGATACCGAATGGCGTTTTTCAACCAAGTTAATTAAAACAACAACTGTTGATATTGTAAAAAATATTTTAGGCCGTAAAAAAGATTATTTTAAACGGGCAGTGAGAAGCAATGAGCTCTTTTTTGTAGTGCCGATAGACAAATTATATTCAGAAGATGTTTATAAAAAAATAACAAAAGCCTATTAAAATACCTTAATAATACCAGGTTCTAATTCTACCGGAGCTTTATTTTGTCGAAATAATCTAGCGGTTAATGTCCCTTTAAGAAAAATATTATCGCCGGTAACTTCTAACCAACTACCTTCACGCAACCCCAATACGGCAACCGAATTAAAACAGTGAAACTCCTTAATTCTGGTTTCCCTAGTTTCGCCTTTGTGTGTAGATAACGGATTTGGGTCTACATAGTGAACATTGATATTAAAAGGAATCAATCCCAACGTAGCATAACCGGGTGGATATACTATGGGCATATCATTAGTGGTCTGCATGGTAGGGCCACAAATATTGCTTCCGGCACTTGTACCGAAATATGGAGTACCCTTTGTTATTTGTTCTTTTAAAACCTCTAATAATCCTTGGTTATACAGTTCTTTTACCAGTACAAACGTATTGCCGCCACCTACAAAAATTGCTTGGGCATTTTTCACTGCAGTTTGGGCATTTTCAAGTTGATGGATACCGACAACTTTAATCCCAATTTTTTGAAATACCTTTGCGGCCGTTGATGTATAGGCATCGTGCGTTATTCCGCCGGGCCTAGCATAAGGGATAAAAAGTAACGTATCAATAGATGCGAAGAAAACTTTTAGCCGGGGTAATATATATTCTAAATAACCACTTCCGTAAACTGTTGAAGTACTTGCGATTAATATTTTCTTCATTACTTGCTTCAAAATTTAGTCAAAAATACAAACTTATTCTTTAACAAAAGTTTACCACAGCTTTAGTATTTATTTATGACTTTGAGTGTTTTATTTGTAATAATGATACAAAAACTAACCATTTTTATCTTCGTTTGTGCGGTAACACAGCTTTATGGCCAACAAAAAAGTACACTTATTTTTGGTAAGATTACCGCCAACTCACTTTCTGTTGAAAATATTCATATCATTAATAAGAATTCTAGTAAAGCCACTATTAGTAATCGGTATGGTGAATTTAAAATCCCTGTAAAAGTAAATGACACGTTGATTTTTTCTGGAATTCAATTTTATAAAAAAGAAATTAGAATTACCCGGCAAATTGTAAAAAACAAAAGAATTACAGTGGCCTTATTTCAACGCATTAATGAGCTTGAAGAAGTTGAAATTAGAGCACATCATTTACTGGGGAATTTGACTATTGACGCAAAAAATGTAAAAGACTCTGTGTCAAAAGTCAATTCACTGGCACTTGATTTTTCAATGATAGATTTTAGCGAAGTCATAGTCAATGACCTTGGAGACGTACAAAACCAAAAGCCACCGGATGCTTCACAGCTAACAAACCCTAACATTCCGATAGGCGGTAATATTTTGGGTATATTTGAATTACTGAAAATAGGCAACCGCAAAAGGCGTTTAAGAAATGAACAGCACCTATATGAAGAAAAAGCTAAAAAGGCGCCGAAGGATTTGGTAGATGAATTAGGAGAAACTTTTTTTACTAAAACATTAAAAATCCCCAGAGAGAATATTGATGAATTTTTAGAATATTGTAAGCCGAAAGGAATTACAGATTTATATCTCAGCAATCAGAAAATAGAAATGATTGATATTTTAATTAAAGAAAGTAAAAACTATTTGAAGCAATTAAAAAAATGAAGCCCAAATACATCGTTTTATTACTGCTTTTTACTACGTTTAAATTGCTCGGACAAAGCGCCACAAAAATCATTGAAGGAAAAATAATAAACGACTCTCTTTCTGTTGAAAACATCCATATCATCAATAAAAATTCTCATAAAGCTACCATTAGCAATCCATACGGCGAATTTCAAATCCCGGTACAACGCAACGATACCATCCTGATTTCTTCCATACAATTTGAACATAAAACAATTATTATTACCGATGTTATCATTAAAAGTAAAAAATTGCCTGTTTATGTATTTCCTAAAATAAACCTATTAGAAGAAGTTGAAATAAAAACCCGCCATTTACTTGGCAATTTAACATCTGATGCCGGAAACGTAAAGGATTCCATATCTAAAATGAACCCGTTAGCGACAGACTTCTCAATGATTGACTTTAAAAAGCCCGTTATCAGTGATATTGATGAAACAGATAGGCTAAAACCGCCTGACATATCGCATCTTGTGAGTCCGATTCAACCCGGAATCTCAGCGAGCTTTGCCCTCAAAAAATTACAATCTAAAGAAGCAAAAAAACTGAATGCCATCAAGAAAAAAACAGCTATTTTAGATGAAATTAGAAACTCTATAAGCGATGTTTTTTTTATAAAAAAATTAAATATCCCTAAAGAAGAAATCAATAGTTTTATATACTATTGTAAATCAAAGGGAATTATACAGATGCACCTCACTAATCAAAAAATAGAGATGATTGATATTTTAATTGGAGAAAGTAAAAATTACTTGAATTTATCAAAAAAATGAAGTACAACGCCTATCTTTTTCTCGTTTTTTTTGTTTCC
>DRQI01000481.1 GCA_011330545.1 Flavobacteriia bacterium | reverse complement strand
CTATTGGCGATGATGGCATTCATAGAAATGGCCTGATGCCCTAATAGGCGCGATAATCCGTAAATGGCAGAAGTCTCCATTTCTAAATTTGAAATACGTACTCCGTTAAAAGTAAAATTATCCATTTTATGGTTTAAATTGACATCTTGAATGGGCAAACGCAATACCCTGCCTTGTGGCCCGTAAAATCCGGGTGCCGTAGCCGTAAACCCTTTAAAAACTTCATCGCCGCTTAATTTTTTTTCTAAAATTTCACTACCTCTTACAATATAAGGGCGGGCTTTTTTAGCACTCCAATGGGTATGTTTGATAAAAGCATCTTCCATTTCTTTTTCAAAAATATGTTCGGCAACATACGAATGTAACAGGCCGTCTAGGCCCAATCCGTATTTCCCCATCACAAAACTATCTACCGGAATATCGCTTTGTAAAGAACCCGAAGTACCAATACGGACAATATTGAGTTGGCGGTGTGTAGTTTTGATGGTTCTATTTTCTAAGTCGATATTGGCCAATGCGTCTAATTCATTGATAACAATATCGATATTATCGGGGCCGATACCGGTTGAAATTACCGTAAACCGTTGTTGCTTATACCAACCCGTAATGGTTCTGAATTCGCGTTTTTGCACATCGAATTCAATAGTGTCAAAATGTTTTGAAATTTTGGGCACACGGTTTTGGTCGCCTACAAAAATGATGGTATCTGCTATGTGTTCGGGTTTTAAATTTAGATGGTAGATACTGCCATCGGGATTTAAAATTAACTCTGAAGGTGCTATTTTATTCATTTTTTTAAATTAAAAGTCGTATTAATAGTATGTATAAGTTTCTCAATAGGTTGATTGGCTTCAACAAAAACCGGAGGCGATTGCAATTGGTGAATTACAATGCCATAAAGAGATTTTGAAGTATCTAAATATAAAGTGTCATGGGTATTTTTAATTGCAACAAACGGTTTTTCTACGATGGTAACGGTAGTATTTTTTGAGTCTTTAAAAGTTTTGGCAATGCTATTGGCCAATTTTTCAAAATGGCTGTCTAACGCAACCAATGAATCAGATTGGCTATCTTCTACCATTTTACCAAATTCAAACTCAGTAGGCCTGAATAAAATAATTTCATTTTTTGATGAAGTATATATTTCTTTATCCTTGGGGAGTTTTATTTCATCTTTTTTAAAAAATATTTTTTCTTTGTTTGCTGTCTCATCAGTAACATTTATATTCGATTTCAAATGGCTTTTGATTACTGTAAGCAAGTCAGTAGTTCGTTCAAATTGTATATAATGAGCCGTATTTTTTAAAACGGTAAGCTCTGAATTAGGAATATCTTCGTGTAATTTTGCACAATCTTGTTGAATGGAAACGTGGTCTTTAGTGCCGTATAAAATACTTACTTTTTTATGGATATCTTTATAATTTTCTGAAACAGCTTTTAAATTTTTATCATAATGAATACGCTCTTTAGAGGTAGCATAGAGTACTTTGGGTTGTGACCACAGTTGTTTTCTAGTCTTTAAAAAGCTACCTGTTAAGATATCGGTATTTCCGCCAAAGGCATTTGTCAGGCCTTCTTCTATTTTTTGTGAAGCCAGCGTGTTGCTTATAACAAAAGTAATGCCTTTGCCAATAAGGGGTAAGGTACTCATTTTATAGAGTTTTTCAGGGGTAAATTGATACAATGGAGATGCTACGATGATATACGATTGTATCTTGTTGTTTTTAGTAGTTGCCATATGGGCTGCAACAGAGCCTCCATACGAATGCCCAACAACTATCACAGAATCTAACTCTAATGTATCAATGAGTTGATTGGCCAACTCGGCATTTTCTGCAATGGTATAGTGATAATCGGTAGCCGTACTAAAACCGTGTCCGGGCCTGTCAAAAACCGTAACCCTATGGGCAGTCGACAAACTGTCAATAATAGGTTGCCAATCTTCTATTGAGCCGGGTGTACCGTGAATTAATAAGATATCTTGCCCTTTTCCTTGTTGTAAGTACCGAATCTTTTCGCCGTGAATGTCAATAAATTTACCTTTCCAGTCTTGGGTAAGTGAAAGGCTCCCCAGTTCAAAACTTTTTGTTTGGGTTTTTCCTATGATTACTAAGGCAAGTATTAGTAAAATAAAAAAGTAGAAAAGGGTTTTGAATAATTTTTTCATAAAAAAGTATGGATGTTTGTAGGCGATTTGCGTGATTATCCACCAACACGTTTTACGGTAAAGCCTTTGTTTTTCAAAATAGCCATTATCTTATCACGATAATCGCCTTGAATGATAATTTTATCATCTTTAAAACTACCTCCAACACGTAAGGTAGTTTTTAATTCTTTGGCCAATTTTTTAAAATCTGAAGTGGCACCGGTATATCCTTCAAGGATGGTAATGGGTTTTCCTTTTCGCTTTTCATACTTACAGATAATAGGGGCTTCTTGTATCCACAGATCACTTTTTTCTTCAATAGAAGTATCTTTTTCAGGAACATGATCCGGAAATAAATTTTTGAGTTGATCTTGTAAATCCATATCTAAATGTTAGAATTACGGTTTAACGATTACGAATTTTGAATTTTGAAAAAATAAACGATAAAGTTACAGAAATTATTTTTCTTTTTTATAGAGTGGAATTAAATAAGAAATAGTGTAGTTAAATCCGAACCCTGAATTATTGAGAAAGACCCTGTTGAAACCGGGTACAAATAAATTTTTAAATCCTTCAGGCTCTTTGGTGGTAATCATTTTTTTCCCGCTAAAGCTAAAGCCTAAATACAAATTGTTAAGTATTTCGGCTTTGACGCCCAATACGATTTCAGCCCATTGGGCATTTAAGTTATCGAATTTTTGTCCTTCTTCTGCAGTGGCCAAACCATCTAAAAAAGCATCGTTATTGATAGTGAAACTATTTAATGTTTGGCTAAAAGTACTGTATCCGTAACGAAAACCTACATAAATGGCATTTTCCATATCAAGCCAATTTTCATAGGCATTGTAATCAATACCGGCTTTTAAATAGGTACCGCTAGTGGTGAAATTTAAAAAGTCTTCATCGGTAGTATTTTCTAAATACCCCAATTCGGCGGCAACGTATAGTTTTTTTGAAATTCTATAATCGCCTACCAATTCTAAGCCTTTGCGCTCATTGTCAAAAAAAGTATTTACCGGATTAAACAGGTCTACACCAACCCTTAATCCGTACTTATTTTTAATAATGGTGTCTTGTTGTGTACTGT
>DRQI01000480.1 GCA_011330545.1 Flavobacteriia bacterium | reverse complement strand
TTTCTATTTTTAATTTTGTTACTAATGAGTGGTTGCTCTCCGAAATTGCGGCAGTCGTTTACGAAGGTTTCCAAACCTGAAAAAACATGGGTATTTTTTCATCCGTTTAAGGCTAAAAAAGCCTTTTTGATTACTAAAGAAGTCGAAAAAACGGTTGATTCTTTACGGATTGAAAAAACGATTGGCAGTGATATTAATGGAGGACACCTTGATGCGTTTAAACACAGTTTTTGGATGATACAATTGACACATGGTATTGGTAAAAACGCTGCCTATCGCTTAGGCAAAGCACATGAAAAGGGCAATTATCAAACGTTTAAAAAACGAAAACGGGAAGACGGAATTTTTGCTGACAAGCCTTCTTCTGAGATGGATATGTTTAATAATCTTATAGGAATTAGTATAGGAGAAAATAATCATAAAAGAATAAAAAGAATATTGATTCAACAAGTACTGGATTCATTGAGGCAAGGAAAATTGAAAATAGTAAGCAAAGACAGTTTGGGTAATTTTTTAGACTGTAATCGCAATGTTATTCCGTTAGATTCTTTAAGGCATAGATGGGAAACTAAGAAGTGTTTAGTACCGTCAAATGAAAAATAATAAAGATAAGATTAGGCTTTGAGCGACACAGTAACTTTAAGTCGCGGTGTCGCTCTTTGTATCTCATGCTCTTGTCATCCTATGTTTGCAAAACGAAGTGAAAAATCTTTGCATTGCAGCAAGATTAAACCCAAAATAATTATCGTGTAAACAACAATTCTCTGTATTTTGTCAATGGCCAAAGTTCATCATCAACCATCGTTTCCAATTTATCACAATGATAGCGTATGTCATCAAAATACGGCCTTACTTTATTGCAATAGGCATCTGCAGCTTTTTGCCCTTCCAATTTATTGGCTTTTTTGCGTTCGTTAACCATCTTCTCAACGTTGGTAGTAATGGCTTTGATGTGGTTAGAAATCTTTTCAATTAATTCAATTTGATTGTCGGCAATTTTCTTATAGCTCGCTCCAAAAATTTCCTTAATTCCCTTTACATTTTTTATCAATGTATTTTGGTATTGTATGGCTGTTGGCACTACGTGGTTGGCAGCAATATCTCCTAAAACCCTACCTTCTATTTGTACGTGCATGATATATTCCTCCAATTCAATTTCATGGCGAGCTTCAATTTCTACTTTACTCATGATGCCCATCTCTTCATAAAGTGCAATGGTATTTTTTGAGATTTGGACTTTAATGGCTTCTGGAGTGGTTTTATTATTACTCAAGCCTCTTTTCTTAGCTTCTTTTTCCCATTCGGCACTGTATCCGTTTCCTTCAAATAAAATTTTCTTTGAGGCTTTTATGTATTCTCTCAATACATTGAAAATGGCTTCGTCTTTCTTTAAATTCTTCGTCTTAATTAAGGTGTCAACCTCTTTTTTAAAATCTTTTAATTGTTTGGCTACAATGGTATTCAATACGGTCATCGGTTTGGCACAATTGGCAGTAGAGCCAACCGCCCTGAATTCAAATTTATTGCCGGTAAAAGCGAATGGCGAAGTTCTGTTTCTATCGGTATTGTCTAATAATACATCGGGAATTTTACCGACTACATTTAGTTTAAGGTCTGTTTTTTCTTGTGGGGATAATTTGCCTTTGGTAACGCTCTCTAAATTTTTAAGCACCTTTGTTAGCTGCTCACCTATAAATACCGAGATAATGGCCGGCGGTGCTTCATTGGCGCCTAATCTATGGTCATTACTGGCCGAGGCAATAGAGGCCCGTAACAATTCTTCATTGTCATGTACCGCTTTAATGGTATTGATAAAAAAGGTTAAAAACTGTAAATTGCCCATGGGGTTGCTCCCCGGGCCCAGCAGGTTAACCCCTGTATTGGTTGACAAAGACCAGTTATTGTGTTTTCCGGAGCCGTTAATTCCGGCAAAGGGTTTTTCGTGCAACAATACTTTTAATTGATGGCGTGAAGCTACTTTGCCCATTACATCCATCAGCAATGAGTTATGGTCAACGGCTAAATTAGATTCTTCGTAAATGGGTGCCAGTTCAAACTGATTGGGAGCCACTTCATTATGGCGGGTTTTTACCGGAATACCCAATAGGGTACATTCTTGCTCTAGGTCTCTCATAAAATTCAGTGCCCTATTCGGAATGGAGCCAAAATAATGGTCGTCTAATTGTTGCCCTTTTGCAGATGAATGCCCTAATAAAGTTCTTCCTGTTAAAGTAATATCAGGCCTTGAAGCTGCTAATGCGGCATCGACTAAAAAATATTCTTGTTCCCAACCCAATGAAGAGGTTACTTTTTTAACATTTTTATCAAAATATTTGCAAACGGCTGTTGCCGCAGCATCAACTGCATGCAATGCCCTTAACAACGGAGTCTTGTTATCTAAGGCTTCGCCGGTATAGGCCACAAAGATGGTAGGGATACACAAGGTTGTTTCGTAAATAAATGCCGGAGAGGTCGGATCCCAAGCAGTATAACCCCGTGCTTCGAAGGTATTTCTGATACCTCCATTGGGGAAACTCGATGCGTCGGGTTCTTGTTGTACCAATTCACTGCCACCAAATCGCTCAATGGCTTTACCGCCTCCAATGGTATCGAAAAAAGCATCGTGTTTTTCGGCCGTAGCACCGGTCAACGGTTGAAACCAATGTGTATAATGCGTTACTCCTTTTGACAATGCCCAATCTTTCATTGCCGAAGAAACTTGATCGGCAATTTTACGGTCGATT
>DRQI01000479.1 GCA_011330545.1 Flavobacteriia bacterium | reverse complement strand
GTGCCCGATTTTTCTATTAGAATTATCGATGATGAATTAGACCTAACGTTGAACTCTAGAAATGCACCTGAGCTACATATTTCTAATGAGTATAACAATATGCTAAAAGGATATGCTGCATCTAAAGACAAATCGAAATCGCAAAAAGATGCCGTAATGTTTATCAAGCAAAAATTAGATGCTGCAAAATGGTTTATCGATGCTATTAAACAACGCCAGCAGACATTATTATTAACAATGAATGCTATCATGCATTATCAAAAAGAGTATTTTTTAACCGGCGATGAACGGAAATTAAAACCTATGATTTTAAAAGATATTGCTGAGAAAATCAACATGGATGTTTCTACAGTATCTAGAGTTGCCAATAGCAAATATGTAGACACGCCTTATGGTACAAAATTAATCAAAGAATTCTTTTCAGAATCGATGAAAAATGATCAGGGAGAAGATATTTCGACTAGGGAAATTAAAAAAATCCTACAAACAATTATTGAGGCCGAAGACAAGAAAAAACCTTTAACCGATGATAAGTTGGCTGTCTTATTAAAAGAAAAAGGATATTTAATTGCACGAAGGACGGTTGCTAAGTATCGTGAACAATTAAATATTCCCGTAGCCAGATTACGCAAAAAAATTTAATTCATAATTTTCATATGCCCCTTTAACGGCAATGTATTCAACTAATGAATTGTACTGAGCCAATAATCTTACTATTGATAAACTATGAAATTTTATAAACTTATTTCTTATGTTTTACACCCTGTACTTATTCCAATAGTAAGTACCCTTTTGTATTTTATAATTATCCCCAATCATATTCCAAAAGAATTTGCGTACAGGGTATTGGCTATCGTTTTTATCACTACTTATATCATTCCAATATTACTTTTATATTTTTTAAAAAAAGTGAAGCTCATTGAGAGCTATCATTTGGCAACTATTGATGAACGTAAATTCCCCATTCTTTTTTTTTCTATACTGACGTTTCTGTTAGGTAAATTATTATTAAAAAATAATATTGTCGATATTTTAGCTTTTTATTTTTTTGCCTGTACGCTAGCCATGGTTATAGTGTATATTCTTTTTTTTAGTGCTGTGAAAATAAGCTTACACACGTTGGGTATTGGCGGCCTAATTGCCTTTATAGGGATTATCAGCTATGAATACAAAATCAATTTGTTATTATTAATTATTTTTCTATTTCTTCTTTTCGGAATTATTGCCACCTCACGATTAAAACTAAAAGCACATACACTCTCCGAAATTTTTATCGGTTTTGCGGTTGGTTTTCTCAGCCAAATTATTGTATACGCCTCGTACACCTTTTAAGCCGGTTTGAAATAGTTGCTTTTTTAAAGTATGTAGAAGATTAAGCCAATTCTAAAATCTCTGGCTCTAAGCGGTGTAGTTTCGTTAAGAGAGGCATTAGAAAACAAATCTGTCAAGCCATAATAAAAATTAAAGTTCCAAGTACCATAACCCGCTGCTAGCCTTAGCCCGAATTGTAATTTATTAATCTCCGGAATTTTCTTTATTTTTATAGTGCTGCCAATTTCTTTAAACTTGGCATTTGATGTAAATACATAGCTTACTTTTGTTCCTACATAAATTCTCCAAAATTTGTATTTACTTATCGTTGAGGTTCTCCATCGTATTTCAAATGGCAGCTCTACACTATGAACTGAAAATTTATTATTTTTAAAATTATCTGTGACTACTGTTTGAAATTCTGTTACTGCTCCTATTTTTTCAATTTTTATATTTTGAAAATACGTGTTACGCCCATAGCCTAGGCCTATTCCAAGGGCAAAATTTCCTCTTTCCGTAAAGGGGAAATCTTTAATAAACCCTATTTCAAAGCTATTGGAAAATCCATTTTGTACTACTTCATTCGGAATTTTTATAAGTGTGGCTATTGAAAAACCAATATAAATTTGATCTTCTAAATACCGTGAACTTTTAATAGTATCGGTTTCTTGTGCCCTTAGTACCGAAGAAAGTAACAAAAAAGTAAAAAATATTCTAGACAAACGATATGATTTTTTCTATGTAAAGATACGCAAACTCAAGGAACTTATTCAACTAAAAAAAGGCAACTCATCTCACTATTTTGAGAAAAATTGCCTTTTTTTAATATGTTAATTAAGATACTGTTAATTTTTCATATTGTCTAATGCGCTTCCCTTAAGGGTAGAATAATTTATTTTAAGTGCATTGACATCTCTCAGCTCTAATTTTATATCTGTAATTGTACCTACATTGGCATTAACATCAGCCTTTATCGATGTCGTTAAAAGTTTTATTTCTTCTTCAGAGTGCTGAGCTCTCTCCGCAAAGACAAAACTCTTAATGTCTTTAATGCTAGAAATCTTATCATTTAACTGAATCTTATCGCCGGGAGTACCATCTTTAGATTTTCCTACATAGATATAGCTTACCAAACTCTTACGTTCTAACTTCTTTACTTGGTTTGCTTTGGGTAACTGGGGTTTTCGAATTTTTAAATCCGTTTCACGCATTACCGTTGTAACCATAAAAAAGAATAACAACATAAATACAATATCCGGCAGGGATGCGGTTGAAATACCCGGCATACCTTTTTTCCTCTTTTTAAATTTAGACATAATATATTATTTTGTTGGTTCTGCCTCAGAAATTATTTGAGGATATTTCTTTTTAATATTATCTATCTTATCCTTAATGGCTTGATTTTTGGGATTATTCTTTTTATCCTTTAAAAGTTGTGTATAAGAAATACCATACAGTTTTTCAGAAAGCCTGTTTCTCAAATCTGTATATGCCCCAACCAATTCATTTTGTACTGCAATATAGGTTCCATAGGAAGTACCTCTATCACTTTGCAATGAGATAATGGCTTTTTTAGGATGGTCTGATGATGCCGGGTCTTTTTTTCCTTCACACCACGTACATTCTTCGCCATTTTCATCTTTTCCACCGCCATTGTCAATAAATTCTTTTGCAGCTTCTCGTAAATCTTCAATTTTCATGTAAATTTCACCTTCTACCAAAATTTCATTTCGTCTATTTACATTTACTTCAAAGACATTTTTCTCTTTCAGGATAGGTGGTTTGATATTAGGGTCTTGCTTTTCCGGTAATTTTCTAGAAATTCCGGTATCGACATCCATCGTAGTGGTTACTAAAAAGAATATCAAGAGCAAGAAGGCAATATCTGCCATAGATCCTGCATTAATTTCAGGGGTTTCTCTTCTTGCCATAATGTATTTATTTAATCATTGATTTTACAAAACCTTGGCCGATAGCCAATAATCCTAACAAGCCTAAAATTCCGGTAAAATTAATTAAAGCACTTACCCATTTAGAAGTTGCTCCTGCTTCTCCGTTTTCTATAACTCTGCCAGTAGCGCCAATTACTGCCTCTCCTGAAGCTGTAAAATAAGTGATTGCCAATAAAACACCCAATATAACTACACCTAATAACGTTTTCTTTAGCGCTTTAGGATGTTTTACTAAATTAATAATAGACAATACCACCGTTATAGCCGCTGTAATGATTAATAGAATATAAGAAAAAGATATAAAAGGGTCTACTACAGCTGCTTGAACCTCTGCAGATTCTTTCACATCATCACCTGCCATAATAACTCTTATTAGAAATAAAATTCCAATTAAGCCAATAACAGCAGTAATAATAGTTAACAGTTTAGATTTTTTACTATCCATAATTTATTTTTTATGTCTGATTAATAAATCTATCAATGAGATAGAAGCATCTTCCATGCTATTTACAATACTATCAATTTTTGCAATGATATAATTGTAAAAGATTTGAAGGATAATAGCAACTACCAAACCGAATACGGTTGTTAATAAAGCCACTTTAATACCTACTGCCACAACTGCCGGAGAAATGTCACCTGCTGCTGCAATTGAGTCAAATGCTTTAATCATACCTATTACTGTACCCATGAACCCAAGCATTGGCGCCAAGGCAATAAATAAAGACAACCAAGAAATATTTTTTTCTAATAATCCCATTTGTACGCCTCCATAACTCACTACTGCTTTTTCGGCTTGTTCTATTCCTTCGTCCATTCTGTCTAATCCTTGATAAAAAATCGAAGCCACAGGCCCTTTGGTATTTCTGGCAACTTCTTTTGCTGCTTCTACACCACCCGATGACAATGCCTCTTCAATATTACTTACCAATTTGTTCGTATTGGTAGTTGCCATGTTTAAATAGATAATTCTTTCAATGGCAATGGCCAACCCTAGTATGAGGGTTATCAATACGATACCCATAAAGAAAGGGCCACCTTCAATAAAACGTTGTTTTAGTTCTTGATGGAATGTTTTAGTTTCTTTTGCTGCATCAGCAGCTTCTTCAGTTTGTACAGCGGTTGTTACAGCATAACTGCTTTGAACTGTGCTTAAAAATAATAATCCTGTAATTGCAAGGATAGTAAGTACTTTTTTCATTGTTTGAATCTTAATTAAATTAGTTAACGCGTTAAAGATATAAATTTTTTATTTAAAAAAACAACTCCTGCGGAGAGAAAGGGATTCGAACCCTTGTTACAATTGCTCATAAACATGCTTTCCAAGCATGCGCCTTAAACCACTCGGCCACCTCTCCTTCAAAATTCTTTTTTAAGTGGACACCAAATAAAGTAAAAAAAATTTACTTGAAAAAATAATCTTTATAAATATTGTATATAATCTTATTATTTTATACTGTAACCCTTCTTATTTCTAGCTTATTACGAACTCATTTCTCCTCGTAGCGGCTTTTCAAAAACGCTTTTAAATTCTGAATTGGGTATTTTTTCTCCTAAGAGATACATTAATTTGGCAACGGCTGATTCTGTAGTAATGTCTTTACCACTGATTAATCCTATTTTTTGTAACTCAATACTGGTTTCGTATTGGCCCAACATAACACTGCCTCCAATACATTGTGTTACATCAACAATACAAATTCCTTTTCGCAAGGCTTTCTTCAACAACGTGAGAAACCATTTTTCGGTCGGTGCGTTGCCAGAGCCATAGGTTTCTAGTATTACTCCTTTTAAACCGTGAATTTCGAATATATTTTTTACTATTTGCTCTGTTATTCCCGGAAACAGTTTTAAGATTATCAAATTATCGATCAATTTTTTTCTCACTACTAACTTACTATTTCTATCAGGCCGTAACAACTTATTTTTATTAAATTTTAAGTGTACGCCACTTTCTGCCAAAGGCGGGTAATTTGGAGAAGTAAAGGCTTCAAATTGCTCCGCGTTAATTTTTGTAGTTCTGTTGGCCCGATACAATTTGTATTCGAAATACAATCCTACTTCGGTAACCATAGGAAATCCATTTTTATCTACAGCCGATGCTATTTGTATGGCTGTGATTAAATTTTCTTTAGCATCGGTACGCAAATCACCTATGGGCAATTGTGAACCTGTAAATATGATTGGCTTATTTAAATTTTCAATCATAAAACTTATGGCAGAAGATGTATACGACATCGTATCAGAACCCGACAGTATTACAAACCCATCTTTTGACTCATAATGTTGCTCGATTATCTCCACAATAGCTATCCAATAATTGATATTCATATTAGACGAATCAATAGGATTTTCAAATGAAATGCTTTCTATATGGCATTCTAATTGGTTTAATTCGGGAATATTTTCATACAGGTGGTCAAAATCAAACACCTTTAATGCTTTTGATTCATAGTCTTTGATCATTCCGATAGTCCCTCCGGTATAAATCAAAAGTATTTCAGGCTTTTTTGTCATTTTGTCTTAAAATATAATTTGGAATAATTTATGTTGTAAATTTACCAAATTAATAGAATCACAAACTTAAAAAGGTAAAAAATTATGATAGGATTTTATGTTTTAATCGGAATCATTTCATTGATAAGTTGGTTGATAAGTAGTACTTTGAAACGAAAGTTTAAGCATTATTCGCAAGTACAGCTCAGCAATGGCATGAGCGGTGCTGAAATTGCCCAAAAAATGTTACTCGACCACGGTATTACTGATGTTGAGGTAATTTCAACTCCGGGAATGTTAACCGATCATTATAATCCGGCAAAAAAAACCGTAAACTTGAGTGAAGGTGTTTATAGCCAACGCAATGCGGCAGCGGCAGCAGTTGCCTCACATGAAGTGGGCCATGCTGTACAGCACGCTAAGGCATATCAATGGTTACAATTGCGTTCTAAACTGGTACCTGCTGTGAGCATTACTTCAAAATACTCACAGTGGCTGGTAATTGGCGGCATTATTTTAGGTGCGGCTTCCAGTAATCACGGCATTGGATTTATGATTGCTGTTGCCGGTTTAATTTTTATGGCACTGGGAACTTTGTTTAGTTTTATTACTTTACCTGTAGAATATGATGCCAGTAACCGAGCTTTGGCTTGGCTTAAAAATAACAACATTGTTACGCCTGAGGAGTATAAAGGCTCTGAAGACGCTTTGAAATGGGCAGCGAGAACTTATTTGGTCGCTGCATTGAGTTCTTTGGCAATGTTGTTTTATTGGGGCATTAGAATTTTAGGCAGTAGGGATTAGTTTTTTAGTGGGCAGTTCGCAGTAGGAAGTATTCAGTGGGAGTGGGTGGTTTTCAGGGTTTTTGTTTATATTTTTAACTGCCTGTCGATTTGTTGGTCTAACGATATAAAGGTTTCTGTTCTCGATACTCCTTTGATGGCTTGAATTTGTTTGTTTAATACTTGCATGAGGTGTTCATTATCCTTACATAATAGTTTAACAAAAATGGCATAGTTGCCTGTAGTATAATGGCTCTCTATTACTTCGTCAATTTCTTTTAACCGTTTTAATGCTTCTTTGTAAGTACTTGAAGTGTCTAAAAAAATTCCGACAAAAGCCAAGGTTTTAAATCCTAATACTTTTGGGTTAATAATAAATTTTGAACCTGTTAAGAGTCCTGATTTTTCTAATTTTCGCAAGCGTTGATGAATGGCGGCTCCTGAAATTCCCACTTCACGTGCAATACTAAGAATAGGAGCTCGGGCATTTTCCATTAAATTCTTGAGGATAATTTTATCTATTCCGTCAATATACAACTCTTTTTCTTTCATAATTTTAAAATATGTTCAAAAGTAAAAAATTATCGCGAGGTTTAACCCGTATTATGCATTTGAAATCCAAATCCCCTCATTTTGCATTAGAAAACCTATTACATCTTCAAACCCTTAGCTCATGGTCGCTACACTACTTTTCTCTCCTTCACCATAGCGATGCTATGCTTCTCTCAAGAAAAGCCCCATGACCGTTGGGTTTGAACCCTCACAACGATTCTCTAATACATAATGCGAGTTAAAATGGCAAACGAATACTTTTTAAATGAGAAAATAGCATAAAAAACCCGATGCAAAAAACATCGGGAAAATTTTATTTTTTTAAGATTGCCTTTGGAGGTTTATTCTTCCTCTTCTTTTTTCATCACAAAATCTTCCATAAATTTGGTGGTATAGTTTCCTGCCAAATAATCGGGGTGTTCCATCAATTGCCTATGAAACGGAATGGTTGTTTTAATTCCTTCAACCACAAACTCGTCTAATGCACGCCTCATTTTACTGATAGCTTCTTCTCTGGTTTGTGCTGTAGTTATCAGTTTTGCAATCATCGAATCGTAATTTGGCGGAATGGTATAACCGGCATATACATGAGTGTCTAACCGAACGCCGTGCCCTCCCGGAGAGTGCAAGGTTGTTATTGTTCCCGGCGAAGGCCTAAAGTCATTATAGGGGTCTTCGGCATTTATCCTGCACTCTATAGAATGTAAATTGGGCGTATAGTTCTTGCCTGAAATGGGTACTCCGGCGGCTACTAAAATTTGCTCTTGAATTAAATCAAAATCTATGACCTGTTCGGTTATCGGATGTTCTACTTGAATTCTAGTATTCATTTCCATAAAGTAAAAATTCTTATGCTTATCTACTAAGAATTCTATGGTTCCGGCGCCTTCATATTTTATATATTCTGCCGCTTTTACTGCTGCTTTTCCCATTTTATTACGGAGGGTTGTAGTTAAAAACGGCGAAGGGGTTTCTTCTGTAAGTTTTTGATGACGGCGTTGAATAGAGCAATCTCTTTCTGATAAATGGCAGGCTTTTCCATAGGCATCGCCTACTATTTGAATTTCGATATGGCGAGGCTCTTCAATTAATTTCTCCATATACATATCATCGTTTCCAAAGGATGCTTTTGCTTCTTGCCTGGCAGCATCCCACATCTCTTTAAGATTTTCTGCTTTCCAAACGGCGCGCATTCCTTTTCCACCACCACCGGCAGTAGCTTTCAACATAATCGGATAGCCCATTTTATCGGCTAATTTTTCAGCTTCTTCAAATGTTTCTAAGATTCCGTCACTACCCGGTATCGTAGGTACTCCGGCTTCTTTCATTGTTGCCCTAGCCGATGCCTTATCACCCATTCTATCAATCATTTCGGGCGTAGCGCCAATAAATTTTATATTGTGTTCTTCACAAATTTTAGAAAACTTTGAATTCTCGGCTAAAAAACCGTATCCTGGATGAATAGCATCTGCATTAGTGATTTCGGCAGCGGCCATAATATTCGAAATTTTCAGGTATGACTCACTACTTAACGGCGGGCCAATACAAACGGCTTCATCGGCAAATCGAACGTGTAGGCTTTCAGCATCGGCTGTTGAATAAACAGCAACGGTTTTGATTCCCATTTCTTTACAAGTTCTAATAATCCGTAAGGCTATTTCTCCTCTATTGGCTATTAATATTTTTTTAAACATAACTTCAGTTTTAAAAATTTCAAATTCCAATTTCCAAATTCCAATTATTGGATTTTAAGGTTTGTATTTTGGAATTTTTAAATGGTTATGACGGATCTACTAAAAATAGGGGTTGATCAAATTCAACCGGACTGGCATCGTCAACCAATACTTTTACAATTTTACCCGAAACTTCAGATTCAATTTCATTAAACAACTTCATTGCTTCGATAATACATACGGTATCTCCTTCATTTATAGTACTTCCTACTTCAACAAATAAAGGTTTATCTGGCGAAGGCCTTCTGTAAAAAGTACCAATGATAGGTGATTTAATTACCAAGTATTTTGAATCATCTTCTGCCGTTTCTTTGCCGGTATTGGTTTCGGTTGCCGGAGGCTCTTGTACCGGAGGTTGTAAGGTTGGAACCGCTGCTAAGGGAGCTTGTTGGACTATAGTTGTTTCTGTTTTTCCAACACCGGTTCTAATGGTGATTTTTACGTCTTCCATTTCTAATTTCACCTCGTTGACTCCAGATTTAGAGACGAATTTGATTAGGTTTTGAATGTCTTTTAAGTCCATTTTATTTAGGTTTTTGTCGATTTAATGCTAGTTATATGCCCATGTATAATAGATAGCTCCCCAAGAGAAGCCTCCACCAAATGCAGCAAAAATTAAGGTATCTCCTTTTCGGAGTTGTTCTTCATAGTCATTTAATAACAATGGTATTGTTGCCGAAGTTGTATTGCCATATTTATGAATATTCATCATTACTTTTTCCATACTCAAATTCATTCTATTGGCGGTTGCTTCAATAATTCTTTTATTGGCTTGATGTGGTACGAGCCAGGCAACATCATCTTTTACCAATTGGTTCTGTTCGAGTATTTTTTCACTCACATCTGCCATATTAGAAACTGCAAATTTAAACACCGTTCTTCCGTCTTGATATACAAAATGTTGTTTATTCTTAACGGTTTCTTCAGAAGCCGGCAAAACTGAACCTCCGGCAGCTACTTGTAAAAATTCTCGCCCTTTGCCATCGGTACGCAAGTATTCATCTTGGAGGCCGTAACCTTCTTCATTGGGTTCAAAAAGTACAGCTCCGGCACCGTCGCCAAAAATAATGCAGGTTGCCCTATCGGTATAATCTATCATTGATGAATTCATATCTGCACCAATCAATAATACTTTTTTATACTTACCTGATTCTATATAACTTGCCACAGTTGACATTCCGTATAAAAAACTTGAACAAGCAGAGATAAGGTCAAATGAAAAAGCCTCTGTGGCTCCTATATTAGAAGCGACAAAAGCTGATGTTGAGGCGGCTTGCATATCAGGCGTAGCTGTTGCTACAATAACCAGTTCAATATCTTTAGGGTCTAAATTAGCCTTTGCAATTAAATCTTTTGCGGCTTTAATTGCCATAAAGGAAGTTCCTTTTCCTTTTTCTTTTAGTATTCTTCTTTCTTTAATTCCGGTACGTGTGGTAATCCATTCATCATTTGTATCTACCATATCCTCCAACATTTTATTGGTTAATACATACTCCGGAACATATTTTCCAACGGCTGTAATTGCAGCGGTGATTTTATTCATGATTCTATCTTAATTAGCGAAATCACAATTTCTAATTTACATTTATTTTTGCTGATTTTCGACAGGTAAAAATCTTTCATTTTCTTTTGAATAAATTTAAATAAGAAACGATATAATTTCTTGACAAAAGTGTGTCAAAGTAATGAAATTTATTTCAGTTGTTTATCAAAAAAATGCTGTTTTTCGTTGTTTTTGGTCAAAAAACACAAAAAAACCCTCAAAAATGAGGGTTTTTTAAGATTTTTAAAAAATTACTTACGCTTCGTTTTCTTCACTATCAATCACTATTTGGCCACGGTAATACAATTTACCTTCATGCCAATGTGCCCTGTGATATAAATGCGCTTCTCCTGTAGTTGGGTCAACAGCTATTTGAGGAACTGTTGCCTTATAATGCGTTCTTCTTTTATCTCTTCGTTGTTTTGAAATTTTTCTTTTAGGATGTGCCATCTTTATACTTTTTTATCTGTTAATAACCCTTTTAACTTCTCCCATCGAGGGTCAATACTATTATTATTTTGTATTTCTTTCGGTTGTAATTCTTTTAATTTATCTAATATATCAGATTTCAACGTGCCATCCAACACTCCCGGATGTACTTTTTTTGATGGTAAAGCGAGTACAATCACTTCATAAATGAACGGTGCAATGTCTATTTCATACGCCTCATGCGGAAGAATCAAGACATCCTCACTTTCATTATTGAATGTTTCACCAAATTTAACTACTAAATTTAAATCTCCTTTAATAGTTTGAAAGTACAATTCATTTGTAGTATCACAGGCAACTTTGACATTTCCTTTTGCAATGATATTAAGTTCTAACAGTGTACTTTTTTTAACAAACTCTACTTGAATTTGTACATCGGCATCTAAAATCTCATCATATTGATAAACTTCAAAGAACGAATTTGATATCTCATACCCAAATTGATGTTTTTTTTCTTTCAACCCTCTAAAGGGTATAACATACATTTTCTTATCCATCTCTTTGCATCAATTTGAGCGCGCAAATATATAAAATTATTATAAAATTAGTGCAAAAAAAACTACTTTCTTGCTACTAACCTATTTTGAACTAATTCATTATATTCTTTACGGCGTTTATAAATATCTAGTGCCGTATACAGGGCTTGTTTAAATGAGTTGTGATTTGCAGTTCCTTTACCGGCTATTTCATAGGCCACTCCATGATCCGGCGAAGTTCTAATGTTACTCAAACCTGCTGTAAAATTAACTCCGTTTCCAAAAGAAAGTGCTTTAAAAGGTGCCAATCCTTGGTCGTGATACATTGCCAAAATGCCATCAAACCTTTTATATGATTCTGTTCCGAAAAAGCTATCGGAAGAGTAGGGCCCATAGGCCAATTTACCTTCGGCCTGTATTTTTTCTAAGGTAGGTTTTACAATTTCATCGTCTTCTGTACCAATTACACCGCTATCTCCGCAATGAGGGTTCAATCCCAAGACTGCAATTTTAGGTTTTGTAATTCCGAAATCTTTTACCAATGAATCATACATAAGATTTATCTTCTTCGTCAATAGTTCGGGAGTGATTGCCGCCGCAATTTCTTGAACGGGTATATGGCCGGTAATCAATCCGATTTTAATCTCATCAGTCATTAAAATCATCAAACTTTCACCCTCTAAGTGAGCTTCTAAAAACTCTGTATGCCCTTTAAAATTAAAATCATCCGACTGAATATTGTGCTTGTTAATAGGAGCCGTTACCAATATGTCAATAGTATTGTCTCTTAATGCTTTTGTAGCAGCTTGTAGTGATAATAATGCATATTTTCCACCTTCTTCAGTTTCTTTGCCAAAATTAACTATAACATTTTCTTTCCAAACATTTACTATATTAATTTTATTATGAACAGCTTTGGCCACAGTATCTATGCTGTGAACATGTATATTGATATTCAATTCTTTTTTATGTAATGAAATTATCCTATTGGAAGCAAATAGTATAGGAGTACACAATTCTAACATTCTGGCATCTTCAAATGTTTTTAATATAATCTCAATGCCAATGCCATTTATATCTCCTACCGATATTCCTACTTTTATTTTATCAAAGTTCTTCATACAACAAAATATATTGTTATTTTTGGATGCACAAAAGTAATCATTATTATTAACTTTATGTTTACAGGAATTATAGAAAATAAAGGTGAGGTCACTTCAATAATTAAGGACAAAAGCAATATACACATCACTATAAAAAGTGATGTAACTTCTGAGTTAAAGATTGATCAAAGCATTGCTCATAACGGAGTTTGTTTGACTGTTGTAAGCCTCCAAAAAGACAAAAATTCATACACTGTTACAGCAATTGATGAAACGCTGGCAAAAACTAATTTTAAATCGCTAAAAGTGGGCGATACTATTAACTTAGAACGTGCTATGAAATTAGGTGATCGCCTCGATGGGCATATCGTACAAGGCCATGTAGATCAAATTGGACGATGTATTGCTGTTAAGAATGAAAATGGCAGTTGGTTTTTTACTTTTGAATACGACCCTTCTACTGAAAATATAACGATAGAAAAGGGCTCAATTACCATCAATGGCATAAGTTTAACGGTTGTAAACTCTCAACAAAATCAATTTAGTGTGGCGATTATACCTTATACATATAACCACACTAATTTCAACACATTAAGGGTTAATGATACGGTGAATTTAGAATTTGATGTTATTGGAAAATATGTTGCTAGAATTGCAACCTTTAAATAGCTATTTTTTATTTCTCAATTTACTAACTGCATAACCTAAGCCGATTACGAGTAAAAAGCCAACGCCCCCATCTATTGGAACACCCGGAGGATTACAAGGCCCCGGACCTGGATTAGGACACGGAACTTGCGCTATTACTTCACTTGTATAGGTAACCAACAAGAAAAATAAAATTACAATATTGTATTTTTTTAACATATACTTCCCCTTTTTACTATGACTAACTAACTAACGATAGAATCGTCAATTAATTGCAAATATATAAATCATTTTTTAATTAACATTTGATTTACTAGTTATTTTAAAAAAAACCTCTAAATTTTGAAGGTTTTACAACCTGTTTCGAGGGGTTACTCGCCTAAATACAAGTGGCAAAATCTAAGTATTGAACCCTTGATTGTAATTGACAAATTTTCCTTTTACAGCTACACAGCGAGGCATTCTAAAATCTCAGGGTTTTCTCAATTTTTTTATTCCAATTTGTGAGTTCAAAAGGGCTTGCCTATATTGTTCTTGGTATAAACTTTTTGCCCGTAACCGATAGAACTTCAAATTGTGGACCCAGAAGGGCTTACCTCGGCTACGCTCGGCATAAACTTCTCGCCCATAACCTTTAGGGCTTCAATTAGTGGACCCAGAAGGGCTCGAACCTTCGACCCCCTGATTATGAGTCAGGTGCTCTAACCAACTGAGCTATGGGTCCAAAATAGGAGTGCAATATTACCATTTTTTTGACTATTGTACAATTTTTTACTAAAAATAGAATTTGTT
>DRQI01000478.1 GCA_011330545.1 Flavobacteriia bacterium | reverse complement strand
ATTTAAAAGAACAGTTTCTTTTGATGGAAATCTTACAACAAGAATCAAAAGGGCAGGTGCCCATTACCATTTCAGATACCGCTTTACTAACCCCGATAAAAAGCCAATTATCCTTAGTGGGAATTTATACCGGAGTGCAACATAAAGAACAAGTAGATACCGAATGCTTACAATGTAATTTTATGGATTGTACTTGCAAAGATAATGGGATGTTTATAAAAAGATAAAATATGAAGTAGGTGTATAGCGTATCAAAAACATATAAATAAATATTCATTGCCATTCAGAGCCTGCTTGCAGAAGGCAGGCGAAGCGAAGAATCTAAAAAAAACTAAAGAATTTAAAAACTAAATATTTAAATAAAAAACAAAAAATATGAAATTCAAAATAGGAACAGAAAACAAAGAAGCAGCACATAAGTTAGCACCGGATTTTCCTGACAATTCAGGCATAGGCGTACATTATATGGATGCCTACCTAAAACCGTTTAACAGCAAAGTAGAAGGAGAATACGAAGTAAAAGTAAAACGCAAAGGGCTCAAAGTCTCATTAAAAATAAATGATTCCGTTGGCCATGGCTTGATGCGGCGGCTTGCAGTAAGTACAGACCCTAAAGTAATGTTACAGGCCGCACTCAAAGAAGCAGCCGAAGGCGCCGGCTACACATATAGCCTTGAGAACGGAGAATTTTGGTTTGAAAAGAATTAACTAGCAACACCACAACTTCAAGTCATGGTGTCACTATATTAGAAACCTCAATACGATACACCACAGGACAGCACAGGATAACAAGTTTTCATTAAAAATTTATTATTGTATAGCAATTTATGTTGTATATTTATTTTGTAGACTAAATTCAAGAACCATCTTGTCTATGATGAGATGGTCTTTTGAAAATATGATTGTGTAGCTACTTTTAAATATGAACTCGTTTAAACTTTTTGGATTGAAGCGAAAATTAGGAGTTTTTTACCCTATTGAAGGCTTTTTTGAGTTGCATAGCAGGGCTATGGAAGGAAAAAAAGGCAAAAATAGGGTGCAAAAGGACAATTTTTTAGCTAATTGAAAAAGCTTAAACGAGTTCTATAAATAATATACCGTATTAAATTTTAAAGCGAACTAAATGAATCATAATTTATCTCAAGAACAAATTGCATCCTATAGAACAAATGGCTTTTTAATTGTTGATGATTTTTTAAATCCTAAAGAAGTAAAACATTGGAAAACTACCATTGATAAAGCTGTAGCCGATAGAAAAGGAACCAAATTCCCGCATTCAAAAATCAAATCAGGCGAAGATGACGGTATCAATCAAAATGCCGATTATTTCGGAAAAGTCTTTACACAAATCATCAACCTTTGGATGACTGACGATGCAGTTAAAAAACTCATTTTAGACGAGCGTATTGGCAAAATGGCAGCCGAATTAGCACAAGTTGACGGAATCAGAGTATGGCATGACCAGTCATTAATCAAACAACCGTGGGCCAATGCCACCGCATGGCATTTAGATACGCCCTTTTGGTCGTTTAGCCACCGAGAAGCCCTGAGTATATGGATTGCTTTAGAAGACGTAACCTTACAAAACGGCTGTTTGTATTTTATGCCCGGCTCAAACCACGATACCGATTTTATAGAACCCGGTATCGGTGCCAATATGGGAGATATTTTTGATACATATCCGAAATACAAAACCGTAGAACCCGTTCCTTCAGTAATCAAAGCCGGTAGCTGTTCTTTTCATAACGGATTGAATATCCATGCCGCAGGCGTCAATATGACTCCACACACACGCAATGCCATGACTTGCGCTTTTATGCCCGATGGTGCTACTTTTAACGGTAAGCAAAATGTATTGCCAGATGATTATTTCAACACCTTAAAAATTGGTGATGTGTTGGATAACGAAGTACAAAACCCATTAATATATCATAAATAAAAGGTATGGATTTACATTGGGGATTTTACGATAAATTACGTCCGGCACAAATTGAAGCCATTCAAAAAGAAAATCCAATTGCCTATTTGCCTTGGGGAGCTATCGAATATCACGGCAATCACAATCCCACCGGTTTAGACACACACAAAGCACAACATTTATGTATAGATGTAGCTTCAAAAGTAGGCGGATTGGTATTGCCACCCGTCAGTTTAGCCGCCAATTTGATAAAATCATATCCCGGCGTAAATTTCCCTAAACATTCCATTGAGTTTTCAGAAAAGGTAATCAAACAAATTTGTGAAGAATATTTAGAACAATTGGCCTCCCAACATTTTAAGATTATCATGTTACTTTCAGGCCATGCCGGAGAGCCGCATTTGCAGATTTTAAGAGATGTTGCCAATACCTATAATAAAAAACACTCCAATAGTTATTGCTGGGCATTGGCAGAATTTGACATACTACCCGATGCATTGCTGGTAGCCAATCATTCGGCATTCGGAGAAACCTCATTGCAACTGTATTACGAACCCCAAACAGTAAATTTAGAGAGCCTGCCAAAAAATAGGGAAATTACATTAGAAACAGATGCCGTTTCCGGTGATGACCCCAGGCCGGCAACTTCTCTCAAAGGAAAAAAAATAGCCACGGCATTTGTAAAAAAAGCATCCGAAAAATTAAAAGAATTAAAAAAGAAATATTGCTAAAGGCAATTAGCTAGTAGCCAAAAGCGAGCAACTATGAAATACAGAATATTAGGAAGAACCGCATTAAAAGTTAGTGAAATCAGTT
>DRQI01000477.1 GCA_011330545.1 Flavobacteriia bacterium | reverse complement strand
TTTTTTGGCGTGGCATTGAATGTTTGCTGTTTGTTTAGTTGTTTACTGGCTTTTACAATATCTAAAAAAACACTTAGCGAAAAATCTTCTACCCTGTACGGGTCTGCTTCAAAAATAGCCACTTGCTTTTCGTCGCTACTTATCCAATCAAGGCTCGTTTTATTGGGTTTAAACTTTTTATTAAATTCTGAAAAGAACAGTGATTTTAGCAATTCGTTCTTTTTAGTCCTTCCATTAAATACTTTAATTACATTGGCACCCACTAAGCCAATGGTACCAAGCCCTTTCATAAAACTTGCGGTTCCTGATAGTATTAGCGCATGTAAATCATTGCCATATCGGGTAACATATTGCCTGCTCAACAAAGAGCCCATACTATGGCCGAACAGCGTAATTTTTTGGTTGGGATGTTCTTTTTTAATAATTTTTGTCAATTGCCGCATATCTTCAACGGCATCTTCAAAATAATTATGGCCGCTATAAAAACCCATCAACTCTTTTGATTTTACAGACCTACCGTGTGCCCTGTGGTCATTGGCATATACTTCATATCCTTGTTTTTGTAATTTATTGGCAATGCGTTGGTACCGGCCGGCATGTTCGCCTACGCCATGAGAAATCTGTACTATTCCTTTAAAACGGGAGCTTGTATTGGCTTTCCATTTATAATAAAAAATAGATTCGCCGTCTTTGGTTGTATAAGTATGGGTTGTATACTCCATAAGTTTATCGGGCTAAAAACTCGGCTATGAATTGTACCAGTTTTTCTGTATACTTTTCGTTGCCTTGTAATTTTATTCTTCCTTGTATTTTCAATTCTTCTAAAAGTACTTTTCCTTTGTATAGCTTGTATAAATTTTCATCACTTATTTGTAGGGTAGCTTTGGGCTTTGCGACGTCTTTTTTTCTCAACAACCCTTCTTTTTTTGTCAAGTCTAATTGCCAATGTTGTTCTGTATTTTCTAACCTGACTTGTATTTTATAGAGGCCTTTGTATTTTTTAGTTAGGGATGGGTTTTTCTTAAGATACCTTCTCAAAGCACTAAAAAACGAAGTGCTTTTGGGTTTTATTTTAGCAACGGTATTTTTTTTCTTTCCTCTTTTTTGGATGACTTTTTCCAATTCATTGGCGGCTTCACGGATATAGCGAGAAAACTTATCGGCATCGGGCATGGTCTTGGCATCTGAGGTGGTAGTAATACTAATTTGTCCGTTATAGCTAAATGCGGCAATAATCAATCCGAAACCATCTACTACGGGGGTAAGTCCGAAGATAGAAACAATTTTATGCCCTTTTAAATATAACATTCCTCTAGGGCCGGGTACGTTGGTAATGGTTACATTAAAGGGAGGCCTGTGGAGTTCTTTAATATTATATCTGCTGTACAATCCCGCGGCTAGGTTTGCCAATCCGAAAGGCACAGAATCGGCCATTTTAGCAAGGGTTTTGGCACCTACGGCATTGTGTCGGGTCTTGCCTAAAAGGGTTTGTTCTTGTATGAATTCTAATCGTTCAATCGGGTCTTCAATATGTGTAGCGATTTGTACAAACATATTAGAAATTTGATTGTTTAGTTCTAATTTACTGTCTTTTACCCGAATAGAAATCGGCACATTGGCAACTAAGGGTTGCAGTGGTAATTTATCGCGTTCTTGTAAATAGCGGCGTATGGCACCGGCACAAATAGTTAAGATAATATCGTTGATGCTCACCTCCATTAATTTTTTGAGCGTATTGATGCGTTCAAATGATAAGATGGCCGTACCCCAAGTTCTTTTGGGTGAGATGGAGCCGTTAAAAATGGTTTTGGGCACCGGGGCTTTATGTAGTTGCTTTTGTTTGCCGCGTAATTTTCCGGCGGCTGTCCCTTTTAGGAAAGAAAAAGCGGTTTCACTTACCATTTTAGGAATTTTCAACGGATTTTTAATAAAGCTATACCCGCTTTTTAGTAATAAACTCAATTCATCGGGTAGCGGGTCGGGTTCAAAAGGTTTGGGTTTTTCGGGTTCTTTTTCCTGATTTTTTTCATTTTTATCGAATAATACCCCCATAATTCCCACGCCGGAAACGCCATCGACCATTACGTGATGTATTTTAGTAACAATGGCTACCGAGCCTTTGGGAACTTGCGGAATGTCATCTAAGCCTTCTATAAAACTCACAGACCAAAGTGGCCTTCGTAAATCTAATGAGTTGCTAAACAGTGCAGAGGTCAACTCCCGTAAGGTTTTCCAATTCGAAGGGTCGGGTAATTTTATTCTGTGTAAATGTAAATCTAATTCAAAATTCGGGTCATCTACCCAATAAGGATAATCTAAATTTAGCGGTACATTTAAGAGGCGTTGTCGGAATTTAGGGATTTTATGCAGTTTTGAAGCTAAGATTTCCCTAAAATCTTCAAATTTTAAAGAGCCTTCTACAATGGTCAAAGTAGCTACATGCATTGGGCTAGTGGGTGATTCTGCATATAAAAATGTAGCGTCATACCCTGAAATTTGCTGAATAGAGGTGTCTAATGCATCTTGAACTATATCTTTTATTACCACTTTCTTTGCCATATCTATATCGGTTTAACTAAACTTGCAAGTTAACGGTTTTTTTCAACATTTTAAAAAAAGGATTCTCTTTTGGCCTTGTTGAACGAATGCCTTTAGTGCTTAATTCACGATAACTTTATCCTTTGATTTATATTGTTATTTTTTGAGATTTGGCTATAATTTTTTCATTTCACCGAAATATTTTTTGTTTTTATCTTATATTGGGCACAGAAAAGCATCTAAAATTTAATTTTGATCATACAAGGGAATGATTATTAGTAAGTTTCATCATCATTAAAAAGCAACAATAAAACCCATGAAAAAACTTCTCATAGTACTAAGTTTTGTATTTAGTACCACTGTTTTTACTCAAAATACTGTAGAATATATTGATTTTAAAACAATTAACAATAAGATTAGTTCGTATGCCGATAAAGAAGAATATGACAAAATAATTGAAACCATTGACAACGTAAATAAAAATGACTCTATTTACAGCTCGTTGTTAATCACCAAGTCGTATTATTTATTGCAATTGGGCAAGTATAAAGATGCCATTAAAGTTACTGATGAAGGCTTTTCTATTGGCAATAGTGACGAACGGCTGTCATTTTTTATCAATAAAGCTTTGTCATATTGGTATTTAGAAGATTATAAAAATGCTTTAAATACTATAGACGATGGACTGAAAGAATTCCCTAAAAGTTATGAATTGTTTTATAGAAAAGGATGGTTTTATCATAAAATGGATCAATATGACGATGCTCTAAAGTGGTATAAAAAAGCTATGATTTTAAACCCGTTTCACGCTGACACACACCTAAAAATAGGAAACATTTGCTATAAACAACACCTTATTACCCAAGCCTTAATGTGTTTTAATACTTATTTGTTACTAAACCCCGACGGCGAAGGCGCATTTACTGTTTTAAAGTCTTTAAACGCCGCATTGGCACAAAAAAATGAAAATAAAAAAATAGAAGGGCTGATAGTATCTAAAGACGATGAAGCCTTTGAGGATATTGATTTGATATTAGACAACCGGGTGGCGTTGAGTGCTGATTATAAGATAGAAAATGAAATTAATATTAACTATGTAAAACAAAATCACGCCTTATTTCAGGTGCTCGGCAACTTTAACGGTAACGGCGGCTTGTGGGATACCAAATATGTAAAACTCCATAAATGGATTGCCGAAAATAATTTTTTTGATGATTTTGTGTACACCACTACCTATTCTATAAAAAACGAAAAACTTAAAAAAATACTTGAGAAAAAGAAAGATAGAGTCATCGCTTTTTTTACAAAGTTTAAAGATAAATGGTCAGAGATAATGGAAGAAAACGAACAAGTTTTCAGGGGTAAAAAACAGCGGGTTTTCAGCTATTTTAATAATTATATACTCGAAGGAATTGGTACTGACAAAGAAGGCACAACTCTAAAAGGATTTTGGGAGTTTTACGATACAAAAGGAAGGATTACCGGAGAGGGTACTTTTGATGCTAATGAAAATAAAATTGGCAAATGGATTTGGTATTACCAAGATAAAACAATAAAGGAAACAGCACAGTATAAAAACGGGAAATTAGAAGGCGAAAATATTGGATATTATCAAAACGGGAAAGTAAAATACAAAGCCAACTATGGCAACGGGCTTCTTATAGGAGCGTACAGGTATTATAATGAAAAAGGTGCTTTGAATCAACTTAAATATTTTAAAGATAATAAGTTAGACGGAAAGTTTATATCTTATTATGAAGTGGGCGAACCCACTACAAATTTTATAGTTAACTATGTAAACGGAAATAAAGAAGGCCATGTAATTCAGTATTTTCCGAACGGGGCAAAACTTTTTGAAGTTACTTTTAAGGGCGATAAAAAAAACGGAAAAGAAAAAGAATATTTCAATAACGAAACGTTAATGTCAGAATACCCGATAATAGACGATAAAATTAATGGCGATTATAAAGAATATTACAATACAGGCATTTTGTCAAAAGAAGGAAATTATCAAGATAATGAATATACGGGCTTGTGGAAAATGTATTATCCCGATGGCAAGCTGATGAAAGAGTTTTCTTACAAAAATAGCAAGTTAAATGATGCCTATATAGAATATGCCCCTAACGGAAAGCCATATTTTGAGTATACGTATAGAAATGACGAAATAATAGGCTATAAGTATTATGGCCAAAACGGTGAAGTTGTAAAAGACGTAAGAAAAAAAGGGGGCGAATTTTTTTACGAGGGCTATACGTATGAAGGGAATAAAATAGCAGAAGGCCTGTATGATGTAAAAGGCGGCAAAACCGGCGAGTGGAAATATTATACCGATAATGGAGTGTTATCATCAAAAGGAACCTATAAAGAAAACTTGATTCAAGGCGAGTATACAAATTATTACAATAACGGCGTTGTAAAATCTGTAGACACCTATGTAAACGATACCATTTCAGGATATTCTGTAAACTACCATAAAAACGGAAAAATGGAAAGCCAAGGGTGGTTTTTAAAAGGAAAGATGCACAAAGAATGGCGTTATTATTACCTAGACGGAACATTGAAATCGATAAATTTTTACCATAAAGGCGAATTGCACGGAGAACAACAATATTTTTCTGTTGAAGGGAAATTGTTTAGTACTTTGCAGTATAAATATGGCAAGTTGTTAAGTGAAAAATCTTACGATTACAACAGAAAAGTACTCGATGAGATTTCGCATACAAATTTAAAAGATGATGATACTATCATAAGCCATTATTCAACCAATAAAGCCTTCAGTAAAACAACTTTTAAATTTGGCGTACGCCATGGCCCTTACAAAGCCTATGATTTTTATGGCAATGTATTGTTAGAAGGGCAGTATTTTAACAATAAGGCTTCAGGGGTTTGGAAATGGTACAACACTGATAAAAAGGTTATTAAAAAAGCTACGTTTTTAAACGGAGAATATCACGGCACGGTTTCATATTATTACGATAACGGCAATATCAGTAGAAAATACCATTATAACTTAGATAAGTTAGAGGGTATGGCCTATTTTTATGCCGAAGACGGTAAAACCATTACAGGCACTACCGAGTTTGTAAATGATGAATATCACGGCAGAAGGATAGCCTATAGCAAAGAGGGCAAACTGCAACTCGTTAGGTTTTATGAGTACGGCAGACTAATAGGCTTTAGTTATTTAGACAAAAATGGCAATGAACTGCCAATGATTAAAATTAAAAACGAAACTGCCAAAATTGTTACCTATTTTGATAATGGCAATAAAGCAAGAGAGATGGAGTTTATTAATGGAGACGATGAAAACGAATACAAGTCGTACTATTACAATGGCCAATTGCATGTTCAGTATTCAAATAAAAACGACGAATATGATGGCACGTATTTTGAGTATTATCCTGACGGAAAGCTCAAAGAAGAGATTGACTATAAAGATGGCGAATTAAATGGGGTATATAAGAAGTATTATCCTAACGGAAAGCTCAAAGAAAAAGTACATTATAAAAATGATGGCAAAAGCGGTGAAGCAACGTATTATACTCCTCAAGGTCAATTAAAAAAGACAGAAAAATATTTTAACGAATATAGATATGAAACAACCCAATTCTAGTTTTTTTAGAAAGATTATTTTAATAACCTTAATTTTAAATGCAACCGTTGGCCGGGCACAACTAACAAAAGATTGGTCTTATTATAAGGCTAAATATCCAAAAACGAATGTGGTAAGATTAAACAATGAGTTGTCTATCAATATCGGTATTGAAAAAAGCGGCGATATTTCGATTACGCAAACCTCTTTGAATGAAGATTTATTTTTAAATGAAGCAGCTACACAATACTCAAAAGAATCAGTAAGCTACTCTACTTTTTATAAATTAGAAAAGGTAGAAGCCTCTTCATTTAGCTTGCAAGACGGCAACTATTTAGAACACAAAGTAACCGAGTTTAGAACCAAAGACGAGTTAGACGGCTCTTTTTATGACGATGTAAAATCGGTTAACTTTATCTATTCAAATTTAAGCCCCGGTTCAAAAACAAAACTCAATGTTGTCGAAAAAGTAATGGACCCGCGTTTTTTGAGTGCTTTTTATTTCGGAGGTTCGTACCCGGTGTTAAATTCGAAAATTACCATTACTGCCGATAAAAATGTTGAGCTTAGTTTTAAAGAGTTCAATACCGATTCAATTCATATTGCATTTAGTAAAAAAGAAAAGAGAAATAAAGTAATTTATACGTGGCAGTCAAAAAATATCGACGCCATTGAGATGGAAGATAATACGCCCAATTTTAAGAATTACTATCCACATATTGTTCCCATTGTAAATCAGTACCAAACCAAAGATAAAAAAGTGGTAAAACTTTCTTCGGAGGTTTCAGATTTGTACCGTTGGTATTACTCGTTGGTAAAAGATATTAACAAACAGGCTTTAGACCCTGATTTGGTAACCTTAGTAAATGAACTTACCAAAGATAAAAAAACCGAATTAGAGAAAATACGTGCCATTTATTATTGGGTTCAAAATAATATTAAGTACATCGCTTTTGAATATGCCCTCGGAGGTTTTGTGCCAAGGGAAGCCAATCAGATTTATCAAAAGAAGTATGGCGATTGTAAAGACAATTCTAATATTCTGTATGAAATGCTAAAAACGGCCGGAATCAAAGGTAATTTAACATGGATAGGCACGCGCAGTATTCCGTATAAGTACAATGAATTGCCTACGCCTGCCGTTGATAACCACATGATTTTAACCTATCGAGACAACGATAAAATATACTTTTTAGACGCTACGGGTAGGTATATTCCGTTAGAACTCCCATCGTCGTTTATACAAGGTAAAGAAGCCTTGGTAGGTGAAGGGGATGATAAGTTTGAAGTAGTTGAAGTACCCGTTGTAGCTGCCGATAAAAATGCCGAAATCGACACCTCTTTTATTGCTATCAACCAAAAACAATTAATTGGGCATGGGTCAAAAACGGTTTCAGGATATAAAAAAATTAATATGTTTCGCAGGCTAGAATCTATCAATACCCAAAAAAAACTGCAAGACTATTATAAAATCAGGCTTCAAAAAGGGAATAATAAATTTATTGCCAGCAATATCAAAGAGATAAACAAGTATAGCTACGATAAAGATTTTACGATAAATTACGATTTTAAAATTTCAGATTATGCAGTTCAAACCAATGATGAAATATATGTCAACCTAAACCTCGATAAAATTCTCTTAGAAAATACCATTGAAGATGGCCGTAAAACAGATATTGAAATTGATTATAAAAAAGCATACACTTTTGTAAATGAACTTACTATCCCTGATGGGTATGCAGTTGATTATTTGCCTGAAAATATATCGGTTAAAAACCATCTATTGTCGGCATCAATTACCTATAAACTAGAAGGCACCAAAGTTATTTATACACACCGTGTAACTTTTGACTTTTTAATCTTGAACAAAGAAGCGCAAAAAGAGTATGAAAAACTTTTGAAAAAAATTGAAAAAGCCTATAAAGAAATTATTGTTTTAAAAAAGATAAACTAACCCATGATGATAAAAAAGATAGTATTTGTAATCGCCCTTCTTTTCGTAACTGTGATAACTGCACAAGAGCCCGTGTATAAATCGTATAGTTGGGATAAAAAGCCTGATTACACAAAATTTGATACAGACCCTGATGCCGATATTATTGCTTTTAAAGATAAGATTATTAGCGAGTTTTACTACCCCGAAAAAGAAGGCTTAACAGAATATGTCTTAGAACACCGTTTGTTATGGCTCAATTCTGATGAAAAAATTGAAGACTATAACAAAATTTACCTGCCCTATCGCTCAAATTCAAAATTATTGGTAAGCAAAGCAAGGGTAATTTCAAAAGACGGTACCATACAAGAATTAGACGAATCAAAAATACTCACTGCCCAAGATGAAGAAACACAAAGAACCTATAAGTATTTTGCTTTTGAAGGCGTTACCAAAGGCAGTTTTATAGAATATTATTACGTAGTAAGACAAGCCCCTAATTACAAAGGTAATAGGGTTACCATGCAATCTTCATACCTGATGAACAATGTAGAATTTGACCTGTATTCGCCAAAAAATTTATTTTTTAAATTTAAAAGTTATAACGGTTTGCCCGATGTAAAGCGCGATACTTTGGCAAAAGACAAATTGCATTGGGCACTACACATAAAATCGGTTGAAAAGTTAGAAAAAGAAGACCTTGCCCCCTATAATGCCCTAAAAAAGTATTTGGTATATAAATTAGATTATAACAAGGCGAATAATACCCACGGCATTTCTTCGTATGATAATATTTCAAAAAACGTATATGATTTTCTCTTTGTGGATATTTCTAAAAATGAAGCTGCCAGTATTGAAAAACTTGTCAACGAAGCCGGATTAAAAGATAAAAAAGACGATGTTTCAAAAATACGGGCGCTTGAAAATTATATCAAAAAGAATTTTTATATCTCTGAGATTAATAGTGATGAACTTAGAAATATCAAATCGGTAATTGATAATAAGGCCGCTAGCGAAATTGGGTTGATGAGAATTTATATCGCCGCCCTTAAAAGTGTTGGCATTCCCACAGAAGTGGTACTGACCAGCGACCGGTCTCAAGTCAAATTTGACAATGATTTTGAAGCCGATAATTTTTTAACCGACTATTTGTTGTATTTCCCTTCGGTTAAAAAATATACTTCGGTAAAAGAAATGAATTCGCGTTTGGGCTATCCGCCTTCTGAATTAACAGATAATTACGGACTTTTTATCAAAGAAGTAGCCTTAGGAAATTATAAAAGTGGCGTAGGCAAAATTAAATATATCAAAGCCCCCGATGCCGAAGAAACGGTAGATACTATGCTTATTGATGTGTCTTTTGACCCGGATGACCTTACTAAAAATTATATAAAGCTAGACCGTTCGTTTAGCGGATATTACGCCATTTTTATACAGCCGTTTTTAGATTTAGTGAATAAAGAAGATGCTGATAAGCTCTATGACCAATTGATAAAATCTATGAATGATAGAATTACCATTAAGAAGAAAACAGTTTTTAATGATAAATCTGAATTGTTTGGCATAAAACCGTTTCGGTTGGTAGCCGATATAGAAACCGATGTTTTTGTAGATAAAGCCGGAAGAAAATATTTATTCAAATTGGGCGAACTTATCGGGCCACAAATAGAAATGTATCAAAAAAAGAAGCGGCAATTGCCGGTTGAATCTGATTATAATAGAATTTACAATCGCGTAATTAATGTAGAAATACCACAAGGATATCAAATTAGTAACTTAGACGATATTAACATCCATCATTTTTATGAAAGAGACGGTAAAAAATTATTAGAATTTCATTCGTATTATAAACTTGACGGAAACAAGCTCACCGTGTATGCCGATGAATACTACAAAATCAACAAGATTGGCCTCAACTTTTTTGAAGATTATAGAAGTGTTATCAATAGTGCCGCTGATTTTAATAAGATTGTATTGGTATTAGCACCGGTGAAGTAGTTTAAAACGTATAGCCAACCCCGAATTGAACCAATCTGTTTTTATAATTGTGTTTTATAGTTGAATTTCGAAATTCAATAGGCGAAATATCGGCAAAACCGTAGTTGTATCTCGATTCTATAAAGATTCCTAAATTAAAATGGTACTCAACACCGATAACAATTCCTGTATCAAAATTGTTATAGCGGTCTTTTATAGATCTTAGTCCGCCTGTACCGGTATCTTCTTGTACATTTATTATATATCCTGCATATCCGCCACCAACCAGATAAAATGGATTAAACAATTTATATTTTAACAAAACAGGGAGTTTAAGCTGATCTAAATTAAATTTTCGTATATCATCTGTACTTTGATAAGATAGTGTATGCCCTTCTCTAGAATATAATAACTCAACTTGCATTTGTAATACATCTTTCTTTGATAAAATTGAAAAATCAATGCTGCCACCTACAAAAAAAGAGAGCCTATTATTTAAATCTCTATTCGAAGAACTTCCTTCTACTATAACAGAGAATTTAGCATTAGAAATATTCAGGCCTCCTTTTGCCGAAAAATTTAGAGATTGTCCGAAACTATTATTTAAACTTGTTATAATTAACAGTAAAAGTGTAAAGCTTAATTTTCTTAGATTCATTATTGTTTTTTGTTTTTATGATTGAACCGTAGTTTAATTTTATAAATAATATTTAAACCTTCTCTTAAAAATCCAATCATCAATTCAATTTATCAATTATTATTTTGAAATAAATGTATTGCATTTGCCTTCTATTTTGCTAAAGCACCTTCTTATTTATTTTTTGATTAATAAGAAGTTGAATAGCCAAAGCCATAATTACTTGCCATAGTAAGTAACTATTAAATGTTTCATAAAATACAGATGCACCATACTGTATTAAACCTAACAATACGATAGAAATAAGTATTATAACTTTACTAAATGTTGTTTTTTGAATTGTAAATATAAACCTATACAAATAAAACACTAGCAACGGAGCTATAACCGAAGTCGAAATAATAAAAGCCAACGTTCCTATAAGGTCATCACTAATAGCATAATCTGTGTTTGCCAATATCATATCACGAGTATACCCAAATATACCTAAGCTAAAATATGCTATAGAAAAAGAAATATAAGAAGCTAATACACTTAATGATACACCAATCAAAGGTTTATATTTATGAAAATTCCAGTTTACAAAACCAATGATAAGCCCAAATGACAGTGGGTAATATTCTATTGACATGTCAGTAATGTAAATTACGACGGCACATAGTATTGAAGGCAATAATATTTTTAATATTTTCTTAGAGTTCTTCATAAAATTAATTACAAGAAATTTATGAAGTATCCCCAATTCTTAGGACAGTTTTTAGTATAAATTAAGTTTTGATACATATTTACCTAATCAACTTTGAATATTCAAATTTTCTCTCGAAAAAATCAATTAAACTTATAACGTTTTTTTACGGTTAAATAAAACTGATTAATGTCTTCCGGTACGCCGCTTAAGTTGAATGAACTATTCATTGCCTGATTTAATATACATTCAATTTGAGAGTTAGTTAATGTAACCCTTTCGCCATAATTTGTCAAACTGCATGATAATACAATACCGGTTTCGTTAATTATATATTCTAAAACAAAGGTTGTTTTTGCTTTGTCAATAGTCGATAATGTGGTGTCGCCCAAACAATTTCCTATAAAAGAAATAGTAGGGTTACTTTCTAATTTTACATTTTCGCGTAATCTTATTGTAATATTATAAGGTTGATTTTTAACGAGTAAAAGATAATTGCTGTGCTGATTTGTTTTATATATTACTTTGTTTGTATCAATAATACTATTTTCTATGGCGTTAAAATCTATAAGATCTTCAAGAAAAAGAAGTGTTCTATATTTGTAAAAATCTAATTCAAAATCTTCTTCTTCTAAAAAAAATGACATCTTTTTTAAAAGTTCTTCCATTGTTTTACATTCTTTTACAGAAATGGTTCTCATTTTAAAAAATTTAGATTTTTTAAAATCTTTAAAATTTCTCATAACCTCTTTACAATCGCTATTGCCCAATACAGTTTTATAACTTGCCGTTTTGTTTATTGAATCGATATAAGAATAATTATAGTTAAAATTCTTCCATTTATTTGTACCCAAGGCTTTGAATAATTCAAAGTAGGCTTTAGAAGTGCTATCTTTTAATACGTTAGATTTTATTAAAACATTTTCAAACTCTTTTGTATATTTTTTTAAGAGGGCACCTTTGTCACTAAGAGAATTATAGACACATTTTTGATAAATTGTCTCCGCCTTTATTTCTTGCGAAAAAATAAAAGAAACATTAAAAATAATGAGAACAGTTAGTACAATTTGTTTCATTGTTCAATTTTTCACTTACTAATAATTAATCCTTTTTGGCGGTAAAGGTAGGTAAAGGGGTTTGTCTTAAATAAAAGGTATCTTTATAATTTGGCTATGATATCCATTTAAACTATCCTTGAAAAGATTAGCGCTTTTCTAAATTCAAATGATATGTTATATTTCTTTCTCCCCTGAATGGTTAATATAAAACTGATATAAAAATTAGTAACTAGTATTTTTCACAAAAATAGCAGAAAAACTTAAACTTTACGGTTTAAACTTATTCTGCTATTTTAACTACTTTATGATATGTTGTTATGATTTGTTTTATGTCTAATAATAAGTGTTATAACTACGATTACAAGCATTGAAAGAAAAATTACAAACCCTATTAAAGAAGAATAAAACTTCCATTCATTACTTTTTCCTAAAGTTTCAATATTACCATAGAAAACCAAAAAGGAAATTATAGAGCTTATTAATCCGAAAATCAATCCAATTGTTAATAAAAATTTTATAGGTTTCATCTATTTATGTTTTTTTCAATTATCAATCTTATCTTCAACCAACCAAATTTTTTCTACCTGAATTAGACATCCGTCACTTTTACTCCTAGGTACATAAAGAAATAACTCAAATTCCGAAAAAACTTCAGGATACGGTTGTCGTTTATTCTTAACCATTTTCTTAAACTCTGAAAGTACTTTTAAATTTGGTTTTATAAAGTCAAAACTAACAATTTTTGCACTTTTATTATTTACCTTTTTAAAGGAGAAATCATCGATATAATAATATCCATTTTTAATTTTCATGTTTTTAGCATCTGTATTAAAAATGAAAATGACCTTTTGCTTTTCTTGTGTATTTATTAAAAATAAAACGATTAATATGTCACCTATATACTTCATGTTTTATTTACCATAATATGTTATTACTAATCATTATTCTTTTGGAGGTCTTGGAGGTCTTGGTGTTTGTCTTGAATAATCAAAATAGATTGATAATTTAATAGAATCTTGTAATTCATTTTTTATTTCATCAAAAGTGCTGGTTAAATTAGTTAATACTTGTTTTAATTCTTTACCCGATTTATTAGTGTCGATAGTTACTTCTACCAAAGCGTTGTAAGGCGATTCTGAATAATAAGAGATATTGTTTTTATTTGTATAATGTCTTTTCAGTATTCTTTTTAGTTCAGAAATAGGATATCTATCGTCAATTAAGATTGAATCTGATGTTATTTCGAGTATATTTCTTTCTTTTATCAATCCTCCATCAAAGACAAAAGGAATAACTCTCTTTTTTACTTTTCCATCATCAAATTCTACAACAAGTTTTCCAAATCTGTTATAAAAAGTGCCAATTTTATCAGTGATTTGTTTAAAATTAAGTTTAGTTGTATCTAATCTTATAATTTCGGCATTTTTCTCAGTATAAAGAGTATCATCCGGGTAATATTGAATTTTTATCATTTTCTCTTGGCAACTAAAAATCAATATAAGCAATGTTATATACGAAGTGAATTTTATATAATTGTCTATTTCCAAGAATAAAAATCAAGTTTTTTTCGATGATTAATCTTCAATAATCACCCAATCATCAATCCATTTAACATCATATTTTACAATTTTATTTGGTGAAATAACTTCTATTAAAACCACTTTACCAAAGGGGTTATATTTTAGAATAGTTTCCGATTTTTTTCTTTTGAGATATTCTATATTAACAATTTTTAAAGTGTCTAAAGATTTAATTGAGCAAGTGTCAATTTTAGATGATTTATTATATCTAAACTTTAAATTGCATATATAAAACATATCAAATTTCTCTTGATAAGTTCTTCGATATTTTTTAAATTAAGATATCCTTTTCCTTCAACAGCTATTTTACATTTTTCATTACTATTGGTATTAAACAAAAGATATGCTGTTTCTTTCTTTGTTTGAGACAACAAAATAAAAGGTATAATTAATATCACAATTAAAATATAATTCCTTATTCTGTACATGTTTCGTTCTTATTATTGTTTATATAATTGGTAATAACATTATTTATTCTGTCTTTTTCCGCTTGGGGCAAACTTGACCAAGTGTGAATATTTGGATATCTTAATCCCTCCCATGCTAAGTCCATATATAATTGCTCAGGTTGCTGACTGTTTGGAACTGCAACTCCAGTATCAAATTCTTGCAATATTCGCGCCAAAATCTCTCTATAATGTGTAGCTATCGCTTGATGTTGAGAATTGTTTGGAGTAGATGTATTCCATTCATATCGTGTATAATAATCAAATAACCCCGGAAAATTATTCTTAATACTGTTTATATAATCTGTTTGTTGTTGAGAAGTCCAGCCGGTTGAAAAAAATCTTTGAAAGCAATTTAACTTAAATGATATTAAACATTTCAAAGTTTTTTTGTTTGATAAAACCAATAGATTAAGGATAAAAGAATTATTAAAAAGAAAAATAACGTTCTTTTCAAGATTTTTTTTAACTTTTTACTCTTTATATCTAATACCATAAGCCATATATAAGTTATTAAGGCTATTGGGATAAGTATCAATAACCAAATCCAACCTAGTATACTCGGAGAGTAAACAGCTATTTTATATTTAACAGGTAATAAAAGAACCATAAAGGATAAAATAGAACATATATAAAATGTATAATTTAATTTTTTTCTTATTAAACTCATTATTATCAATTTTTTAATTACAACCTAAATCACTTATTGGTTTTGTACCTTCTAAAACTTCTTTTACTTTTTGCCAATCGGGTTGAGATAAATCAATTTATAATTTTAAAAATAAATATCTAGATAATAATGTATATGCGATTAAAAAAATAATAACTATCAATAAAATAATAACAGTATTAATAAGTTCCTTATAATTTTTTTTTATGACACTATTTATCACAGAAATAATAAATAGTATTATCGAAACAGGCACAAAAAAGTAAAGAAACAAATAACCATATCCAGGATAAACATTTATGACAATTCTAAGAATAGTAAATACTATCCATGATGTTACAGTTAAAACTGTAAAATATTTAAATATTTTGTATATCATATTTTGTATTTATTAATTACAACCTAAATCACTTATTGGTCTTGAACCTTCTAAAATTTCTTTTACTTTTTGCCAGTCTATTGGCCTTATTTAAGGAACATAAATCGTTACATTATTAGGATTAGTATTTACAAGATCAGCAATATCTTGCTGAAAACTTGCGCTTAAAGTAAAAAAAAAAGCAAAATTCAAAAATTCAAAAGCATTAGTAGCACTTTGAAGGTTTTAGCATCAATTTTTACTTGCATTTTATAAGTAACCATTTATTAATATTAATCAATAATTTATCATTTTGAAAACAGATAGATAAATATTACAGTGTAAATAATTGCAAAAACACTGGTTACTATAAAAAAAACAATTGTTTCAGTGAGTTTTTTATAGTTCTTTTTTATGATACCATTTACAACAGAAATAATGAACAAAAATAACATTACAGGTGCAAAAATATATAGGAATAAATACCCGTAACCAGGAAAAATATTTACTAGGAATCTGGCAGTAATAGTGTATAAAATCCATATTATAATGATAGAGACAGTAAAATATTTATAAATCTTATTTATCATGATATCCTTAGTTTTTAATTACAACCTAAATCACTTATTGGTTTTGTACCCTCTAATACTTCTTTTACTTTTTGCCAATCAGGCCTGTTTATTTGAGGTGAATTAATTACTGCACTGCCGTTATTATTTACGTCATTTACAAAATTAGCAATTCCTTGCTGAAAACTTCTCCATAAGGCATCAGCTCCGAAAAAAGGATTATTACTGCCCGTATTTACTGCTGAATATGCTCCTGCAAGGTTTTGAGTGATGTTGCTCTGAAATCGGTCAACACCTCTTGTATAAAAAACGTAGTTACCATTTACGTCTAAAAAATAACCAAATTGTCTTGTGCCACTTACAGGATGCTCAGAGTCATAAGGAGCTTCAAGCGTCATAAAGTTCCAGTGATTATTTGTGCTTTCAGAGCAAACGACAACTCCATCATTTCCTGCAATGTCACCAATAATGGTAGGAAACGCGGCAATATCAATTTTAATAATCGAACCTACAGGGTTATTAGATGACCAAAGTGCGGTTTCCTGTTGTTGTAACCCTAGTGATGAATAAGGAGCAAATTCAGAATTTTGAGTGTCAACAAAATTATTAATATGTGTTCTAATATATTCCAAAAATTGGTCTGCTGTAAATTGTTGCCCAGTTTCAGGGTTTTTTGGTAAAGTAGAAATAGTTACAGGAAAGAAATCCATATTTACCAAACTGCCTCTTGCCTCATTAAGGTATTGAATGTTCCAGTCTCCAAGCAATGTACTATGATTTTTTTTCAAATCTTTAATTTTATTAAGAACACTCTGCGGTGCATTATGTTGAGCCAATGCCTGCCATTTAACTATTTGATTACAATCGATTTCAATAAGTTTAAAAGGATCAGCTTTTAAATCTTCATTTAACTGGTTTACAACTAAATCAGTAATAGTTACATCGCCCAAAAGACTATTTAAAGCGGCTTGCCTATCAGCTTCTACGGCTAATTCAGCGGCATATTCTGCGGCTTCTATAGCGCGTTCATCTGTTTCGTTTGGGCCTAACATCCCTTCAACTAAATAATTATAATAATTATTATCCCACACAGAAATACCACCTCTACGGTGTTGTACAGCGTAATTTTCTAAGAAACCTGCCGTGCCAAAATCTGCTGTTCTTACTTCAACTACCAATACATAAGGTATTCTAACATTGTTCAAATATAACTGCATTAAATCTAACTGTTGCCAACTGCCATACGAATTAAAATAGTTATTTTGAGATGGCAAAATTGCATTTAGAATATCATAGTCAAAATTAAACCTATTTGCATAACTGCCCATGTCATTCAAAATATCTATAGATAAGAATTGAGAAATCCCACGGTTATTGTGTAATGTTACTTCATTGGTACTAAAAACACTCATTTCTCGATTTCTTAATGTGTTTAACTGACTCAGGGTTCTTATGTCTCCAATTGGAGTACCATTAAAGTTAAATGAACCATAACTGGTATTATCAATATTGCCAATATTGAGTTCAATCTCACGTAGTTCTAAGAGTTTTAGGTTTCTTACCGATTTGTCTCTTTTTCCTTTCCTAACATTTATTCTATTGTCATATTTATCTTTTAC
>DRQI01000476.1 GCA_011330545.1 Flavobacteriia bacterium | reverse complement strand
TGGCATTTATTAAATCAGATACGGCCACTGCTTTTAAACCTCCAAAAATGGCGTAAATAGAGCCTACAATGCCGATACCCCAAACGGTAATCCAAAGTGCTGTTTCTTTGGGGATGCCTAACAATGCAGGAATACCAAACATGCCGTTGATGGCCAAGGCACCTGAGTATAAGACAATAGGAAGAAATATAATAACATATCCGGCTAAGAATAACAAAGAGGTTATCCTTTTGGTCTGCGCATCATAGCGTTTTTCTAAAAACTGCGGAACGGTAGTAATCCCTCCTTTTAAATAACGCGGCAATAAAAATAAAGCCGTTATAACTATGGCAACGGCAGCGAGGGTTTCCCATGTCATTACTAATATTCCTTCACCGTATGCTTGTCCGTTAAGGCCTACAATTTGTTCTGTAGACAAGTTTGTCAAGAGTAACGAACCGGCAATAACAACCGCTGTTAAACTACGGCCGCCTAAAAAGTAACCGTCAGAAGAAGTCTCATCGGTAGAACGTGTTGCAACATAGGCAATAATTGCTACAAGGGCGGTAAAGCCCAAAAAGGAAATAATTTGAATCATAGTATAAATTTAATAGAATGTTAGTTGATAATTATCTTTAAAGGCGATTGTATCCGCTTAGAAAAGCTGTTTAAATAACTTGTCCATTCTTCATTAGTATTTATTTGCTTACTCTTTTTCCAGCCAAAACCTGCGTAATATAGTATTTTATTATCAGTTACATTTACTTCTACATATTGATTTTTTACATCATCTGTTTTAGAAATATAGGTGTCGAAATCTAATATATCTTGCGGGTCGGGTATTACAACGGCTGTTCCTAATTCAGAATCATCCAAATGTTCCCAATAGCTTATCCAACCGTTTTCTTTATTTTTTGTAATTGTTCCATCGTTTTTATGTAGGGTTAATCCTATGGAAACGTTACCTGTTCCCTGTAACGAAATTTCAAATTTTGACAGGTTGTTGCCTTTGTCTAGTGTAATAATCCTACGTTCCTTAACGGGATTTCCATTCACATCCCAATCGGCATATTCTAAGGTGAATTGTGTACGGATGGGGCCGGTGGTAATGGTTTTGTAGTTGATGAAATTTTTTGAATTGTAATATGAAGTGTCGACTTTAACCGAAATTCCGCCACAACCGCGGCTAGTGCCTACGTGATAATTGTCTAAGCCTTCGCCCGTATCTTCGTGGTAAGTGCCTGTTTTTTCGGTATATTTTTTATACCATTTGTTAATAATAGGGTAGTCAACCCGTTTTAACCAGCAGTCAACACCACTTGACAATGTGCCGCCTTCAATATTTTCTTCTACCATTTTTTGGGCTGTGGGGCCGTATACACGGAAAGCTACCTTATCATTTTCCCATGCATAATCATCGGTACGTTCGGGAACAAAACGAGAGTAACAAACGGTTTTATTGCTTGTTTGTTTTTTATTTTTTACCAAAGTGAAATCAGATTGGCTATTTGGGCTCATTTTAGGTTGAAACAATAGTACATCTGCTTTTCCATCATCATTGGTATCTACATATTGTACAATTTGAGGTTTTTGTTGGCTGTCAACCAATCCGTAATCTTCTAAATTATCAGTATCTGTTAATTTTAAATCAGACTTTGTGAGTTCTACCGTTTCAAAAGTTCGAGGAATGGCTAATTCATTTGTTATAGAAATGGTAGTTTTTATTTCGTTATTGCAAGACACCATTAATACGATTACCGGAAGAAGGATTATTTTAGTTAGTTTCATAAGTTTTACTATTAGTAGCGTTTATCTTATTAAAGCCGGATTCCTGCTTTCGCAGGAATGACACGGTAGTTTTGAATTCGTCTTTTTTTAGTCTTCATTTGCCGGTTTTCCGATAGTTGCTAAAATGCCACCATCTACATAAATAATTTGGCCATTTACAAATTTGCTGGCTTCAGAAGCCAAAAATACAGCCGTACCTGCTAAATCTTCAGGGTCTCCCCATCTGCCGGCCGGCGTTCTACCCACAATAAAATCGTTAAACGGATGTCCGTCTACTCTGATGGGTGCCGTTTGAGAGGTGGCAAAATATCCCGGGCCAATGCCATTTATTTGTACGTTGTATTTTGCCCATTCGGTAGCCATATTACGCGTGAGCATTTTGAGTCCGCCTTTTGCTGCGGCATACGCACCGACCGTATTTCTACCCAATTCGCTCATCATCGAACAGATATTGATAATTTTCCCGCTTTTGCGGGCTATCATTCCTTTGATAACGTGTTTTGCCATGATAAAAGGACTCACCAAATCTACCTTGAGCACTTGCTCAAAATCGGCCACTTCCATTTCTTCTAATGGTGTTCTTTTGATGATACCTGCGTTGTTTACCAAAATGTCTATGTTGCCCACTTCTTTTTCAATAGTAGCAATAGCGTTGATAACTTCTTGCTCATCAGTAACATTAAACTTATAGCCATGAGCATTTAGTCCCCACGATTTATATTGGTTTACGGCGGTGTCTAATTTTTCTTGTGATGAGTTGCCATTAATTACTAAGGTTGCACCGGCTTCGCCTAAGCCTTTTGCCATGGCCATACCCAAGCCGTGGGTACCACCTGTTATTAGGGCAATTTTTCCTGTTAGGTTGAATAGTTTTTTCATTTATTATTATATGTTTTATTTTAGAGCCCCTTCGACTGTACTTCGACTACGCTCAGTATAAACTGCTCAGGGCGACATTCGTCATCCGTCCTCTGTCATCCGTCCTCTGTCTTCCGTCCTCCAACATCCCTCTTCGGTCTTCCGACTTCCAACTTCAATCTTCCCTATCTTAATTCTGTTATTTTACAATGATCCATATCGCCATAGTCTAAATTTTCACCTGCCATTCCCCAT
>DRQI01000475.1 GCA_011330545.1 Flavobacteriia bacterium | reverse complement strand
TTGCCATTGATATACACATAACCATCGCGTATTTCGAGTGAATCTCCGGCAATAGCCACACAGCGTTTGACCAAATTTGTTTTTTTATCTATGGGCTTATAGTAATTTCTATCGGGATAGAAATCATTCATATCTAACAATGTATCAGCGGGTTGGTTAAAAACCACAATGTCATTTCGCTGTATTTTTTGAAGTCCGGGCAACCTAAAATACGGTAGTTGAAATTTATTGGCCCAAGCGGTTTTTCGCTTTGAAAAATCATCACTAAATAAATACGATTTTGTCTTTAGCAAAGGAATGGTATCGTGTACCATCGGGGCGGCAATGGTGGTCATGGGCACCCTTGCGCCATAATGGAATTTACTGACAAACAGAAAATCGCCGATATACAATGTTTTCTCCAAGGATGAAGACGGAATGGTATACGGTTGCATAAAATAGGTATGTACCAAGGTAGCGGCAATAATGGCAAAAATAATAGAGCTCACCCACTCCCCGGTTCCGGTCTTAGGCTTTATACTTCTACCTTTGACATGTTCAACATCTAACATATAGTTGACATAATAGATATAAAAGCCAAAAGTAATAAGCACCAAAACGGTGTCAATGGTTGAATTTTTACCAAAACTTCTAATGGTTTCCACCCAAATAACGGGAAACATAAATAGGTTGATAATCGGAATAAAAAGTAGTATTACCCACCATTTTGGCCTGTTGATAATTTGCATTAAAACAATGGCATTGTAAACCGGCACTGCAGCTTCCCAAGCCTTTCTACCGGCTTTTACATAGAGTTTCCATGTTCCAAAAAAATGTATTACCTGAATTAGTAAGAAAAATAGTAACCATCCTGTTAGTGTCATAATTGTATTTTATTTTACGAATATATTTATTTTACTTTGAAAAACCACCTGCTTGGCTGATGGTAATGCCCTCTTGGCTTTGCCTACTTTTTCAAGCCTGTCAGATTTTGAAAACCCGACAGGCCTTTTGGCCTGTTTATAATAATCTTGTTGCTCATTGCCCCTTATAGGGTTTTCTAAAGCCTCCTTCTCAGAAGGTATGATTTTATTTTTTTCAACAGTTCACAGCGCCTTTATTTTCACTAAAGCCCTAAAACGTCGTTCATAGTAAATACCCCTTTTTTGTCTTGTAGCCATTCGGCAGCTATCACAGCACCCAATGCGAACCCTTTTCTATTTTTTGCAATGTGTTCAATACTAATCTTATCAACGTCAGATTGGTAAATTACCGTATGTGTTCCCGGTACATTTTCAATGCGTTTGGCGGTAATTGGTATTTCATCTTCATCGTTTGTTACACCCAAATTCCATTTTCTTTTCTCTGAATTGATAATAATCCCTTCTGCCAGACTTATAGCGGTGCCACTAGGTGCATCTAATTTCTCGGTATGGTGAATTTCTTCAATAGCCACTTGATAGGCATCGCTAAAACGATGCATTATTTGTGCTAATTTTTTATTCAATTCAAAAAATATATTGACCCCCAAACTAAAATTTGAGGCATAGATAAATGTACCTCCCTTCTTGTTGCAAATTTCTACAATTTCATTATATTTATCTAACCAACCTGTTGTTCCTGAAACAATTGGGATATTTTTAGTAAAGCATTGGTTTATATTATTAAAAGCACTGTTTGGCGTGCTGAAATCTATGGCAACATCGGCATCCGCTATATCGTATCCTCGGGTATCTTTGTCTATCTTAGCAATAATTTCATGGCCTCGGCCGATGGCAATTTTCTCAATTGCTTTTCCCATTTTTCCATATCCGAACAACGCTATTTTCATAATCTATACCTTAAAAACTAAAACTTAGGGTAGCCCCAAATGCTGTTTGGTTGGTTACCGGAACTGTAAATAACGAAGGGTTAAAAGAGATATTAGGGTCTAATGCCGTATCGGGCAAATGTGCATCTACGTTGGCTTCTATGATATTTAAAATATAAAATCCAATGGTGACAAATAATGACAAATCCCTATTTTTTTTAAAAATATCTTGTGCCCTCCGCAAACCGTTATCGCTAATAAAAGGGTGTCCACCTGAATCATCAAATTCATCCGGCCTACCTGCCCGCCTTAATTTAAAAGCGTTTCGGTATCGGTTAAAATCATTATTATTCTTAATATAAAAATAGGTACTGGTACCGATGGCACCCCATACTAAGGGAATTTTCCAGTATTTTTTATTGTAGGCTTGCCCTAATCCGGGAAGTACTGCAGAATAGAATGCCGCCCTCGATGGGGCTAATATATCGATTCCCTGTACTTGTATTATTGAGTCTTTTTTCTTCACCCGTAAGTGTTTGGGTGTTTTTTGAGCAAAGGTACTCCAACAAAAAGAACAAAGAAATAGGCTATAAACTATCCTTTTTAGCATCTACTGCAATAATTTTTTGATACGGTTAAAGTCTTCTTCTGAGTCAAACGGAATTACTATTTTCCCTTTGTCATTCCCTACAAATTTCACTTCTATCTTCTTGCCCAAGGTTTCATTGATATCAATCATTCCCTTTTGAATGTAGGCAGGGATTTTCTGTACATTTTTTGCCTTGTTTGGCTTGGACGGCCCTTCTATGCCTTCCCTGAGGTTTTTAACCAATTGTTCTGTTTGCCGAACCGATAATTTGTGTTGGATTATCTTTTCGTAAATTTCCAGTTGTTTTGCGGGGTCTTCAATATTAATTAACGCCCTGCCGTGTCCCATAGAGAGAAATCCGTCGCGAATACCTGTTTGGATAATGGGGTCTAATTTCAACAACCGCAAATAATTGGTTACCGTAGTCCTTTTTTTACCTACTCTGGCACTTAGTTCTTCTTGGGTAAGTTTAATTTCTTCTATCAGCCGTTGGTATGACAAAGCAATTTCTATGGGGTCTAAATCTTTACGTTGGATATTTTCTACCAATGCCATTTCGAGCATTTCTTGGTCGTTTGCCAACCGGATATAGGCCGGAATGGTCTGTAATCCTATTAATTTAGAGGCTCTAAAACGGCGTTCGCCGGAGACCACTTGAAATTTATTACCTTCTAATTTTCTGACTGTTATGGGTTGTATTACCCCTAATTCTTTGATAGAACTCGCCAATTCGCGCAAAGCATCTTCATTAAAATAAGTTCTGGGCTGATAGGGGTTTACCTCAATGGCATCCAATTGAATTTCTACAATAGACCCTACTACTTTATCGGCATTTTTATCTTTGACAGATTGAATATCTTCAACCGAAGTATTTAAGAGTGCCGACAAACCTCTACCCAATGCTTGCTTTTTTACAGCTTTAGCCATTATTTTTCTTTTTTAATATTTCGTGCGCTAAGTTAATATAATTTACGGCACCTTTACTAGTGGCATCATATGCAATGATACTTTCGCCATAACTCGGAGCTTCTCCTAACCTGATATTACGCTGAATAATGGTTTTAAAAACCATATTGTGAAAATGTTTTTTTACTTCAGCCACTACTTGATTTGACAGGCGTAAGCGAGAATCGTACATGGTTAATAACAGGCCTTCAATGTCTAATTCAGCATTGTGGATTTTTTGTACGCTTTTGATAGTATTTAACAATTTACCCAATCCTTCCAACGCATAGTATTCACATTGTATCGGTATGATTACGGCATCAGC
>DRQI01000474.1 GCA_011330545.1 Flavobacteriia bacterium | reverse complement strand
TTGCCTTTCCGGCAACGGCTTTTGAAAGTTTAGAGAAGAAGGTGGACTTGCTCTTTTCTAAGCCTTTATCTAGGGTTTCTTTTTTTTCTTTTGAAAATAAATTTCTAAATAAACTCATTGTATACGATTTCGTTATATAGCCTAAATAGCAGGTTGACAATACTTTAATAGATATCTCTCCATATCTTACCTATAAAATAAGGCAATTTAAGAGTCCATACAAATATAAAAAAGAAAAGCTACTTTCACGGTGGCGAAAGTAGCTTTTCTATATAGTTATAAATCGATTATTTTTTAAAAAAATCGTTTACTTTAGATGGGTCCATAATTGCTTCTACAAAAGTATATGCTCCTGTTTTAGGAGATTTTACCATTTTAATAGCTTTTGTCAATCTTTTTGAGCCTGTTTGCAGTGATGCTACTGATTTCTTTGCCATAACTATTTAATCTCTTTATGAATTGTCATTTTTTTCATGATAGGATTGAATTTTTTTAATTCCATTCTATCAGGAGTGTTCTTTTTATTCTTTGTTGTAATGTATCTAGAGGTTCCGGGCAAACCGCTTGTTTTGTGTTCGGTACACTCTAAAATAACCTGAATTCTATTTCCTTTAGCTCTTGCCATTGTCTTTTATTTTTTTAAAAAGCCCTTTTCTCTTGCTTCTTTAATAACAGCAGAAATTCCTTTTTTATTAATATTTTTTAATGCTGATGCAGATACTTTTAATGTAATCCATTTATCTTCTTCAGGAATGTAAAAACGCTTTTTCATTAAATTAGCGTGAAATTTTCTTTTGGTTTTATTCATGGCATGCGAAACATTGTTTCCTACCATGGCTTTCTTTCCTGTTAACTCACAAACTCTTGACATTTTCTTAACCTTTAAAAATTTGATATTTCAAAACGAGGTGCAAAAATAAAAACTTTTACCCAAATAACAAACTATTTTGTAGGGTTTTTTAGTATTTCTTTTCTCAACAACTCCAATGCTTTTACTGTGGTTCGTTGTATGACTTTTTCTCTGGGTTGCCCAAAATTAAATTCTTCAACAAAAACCTTCGTTGGCGTAGCTATACCAATAAACACCACTCCTACCGATGTATCTGTTTTGTCTTTGGTAGGCCCTGCATTGCCGGTAACTGCAATAGCGTAATCTGTTTGGTATAATTGTTTGATGCCCGTAGCCATTTCTTTGGCAACTTGGGCGCTAACTACCGAATATTTTTTTATGGTTGCCGGCGCAACTTTTAAAATACTTGTTTTGATACGCTCGTGATAACTTACCACTGCGCCAATAAAATAGGCAGAAGCTCCCGGTACCGAAGTAATTGCCGTGGCAATGGCTCCTCCTGTACAGCTTTCGGCAGTGGCGAGTGTTTTTTTCTCTTTTAGTAGTAATTGCCCTATAACTTCTTCTAAAGGAACATCATCACCAACACCAACTGTAATATCACTAACCAAATTAGTCAATGATGTGAGTTCTTTTTCCATCATCTTTTCAAGTTGCTCTTTATTTGTTCCTTTTGCGGTTAAGCGCAATCTGGTTCTTCCGTATGATGGCAAATATGCTAATTTGATTTCGGTAGGCAACTTATTTTCCCATTCTTCTAATCTTTCTGCAATTTTACTTTCACCCATACCGTAAGTGATAATATTTTTATGGATGATAAACGGCAAATGGAACTTTTTCTGTAATTTCGGTAGCACCTCATAGTTTAACAAGCCTTTCATTTCATTAGGAACACCGGGCATTGAGACAAAAATGGTATTTCTTTCTTGAAACCACATCCCCGAAGCCGTTCCTAAATTATTCTTTAGAATGCTTGCTTTTGTAGGCAACATGGCCTGCAGCAAATCTAATTCGGTATATTGATACTTAATTTTTGCAAAAAGGTATTTTATATGTTCTTGAATATCTTTGTGCATCACCAAAGTATCGTCAAAATATTCGCATAAAGTATGTTTGGTAATATCGTCTTTTGTAGGCCCTAACCCTCCGGTAAGAATAACAATATCTGCATTTTCTTCAGCTTCTTGCAGAGCTTTTAAAATATGCTGTTTATCATCTTGTATCGATGTAATTTGATATACGGAAACTCCTATTTTATTGAGTTCCTTGCTAATGTATGCCGAGTTGGTATCGACAATCTGTCCGATAAGGATTTCGTCGCCAATGGTAATTATTTCTGCTTGCAACTTAGATTTTTTTTATTAATCAAACAACAAAGATAACTAATAGTTAGAGTACCTATTACTCATTTTTATAGTAAAGTTTTAAATTTTTGATTTGGGGTATAATTACGCTATATTTACTGCTTCATGTAAAACCTAGCCCCATTAAAAAACACGCGATGCTTCATCTAAAAACAGTAATGCCTAACAGGCTCTTAAAAATAGTTATATTCTTCTTCTTTACTGTATTTATAAGTAACGCGCAAACCGAAGTTGAAAAAGTAAATGCAACTGTTTTTAAAAATACTATTGAAAGCCAAATATCTTTTTTAGCTTCTGATGAATTAAGAGGCCGTGAAACGGGTTCGCCCGAAATTGATATAGCGGCGGCATATTTAGCCAATACGCTACACAGCTATTCTGTACAACCTGCCGGAAAAAATAATAGTTTTTATCAATATGTGCCGCTAGAAAAAATTAGTGCTGCTAAAAACTTAACCATCCAATTAAACCATATTAATTCTGAAAAACTGCTTCCATTACA
>DRQI01000473.1 GCA_011330545.1 Flavobacteriia bacterium | reverse complement strand
AGTACACTTTCTTATGCGCAAAAAATAGATTACAACGTTCAAGGCGGCTATATTGCCGAAGGATATGATGTGGTTGCCTATTTTAGCCAGAAAGCTGTCAAAGGAAAGCGACAATACATTTATAATTATGACGGTGTACACTATAAATTTTCAAGTCGAGAAAATTTGAATACTTTTAAAGCAAACCCGGCAAAATATATACCGCAATACGGTGGGTGGTGTGCGTATGCGATGGGTGAAAAAGGCGAAAAAGTAGCTGTCAACCCCAAAACCTTTGAAATTAGAAATGGCAAACTCTATTTATTTTACAATGCTTTTTTTAATAATACACTCGAAAGTTGGCTCGAAGAAGGGCCGGAAAGATTGAGAAAGAAAGCCGATGCTAATTGGCAGCGTATAAAATGGGCAAAACGCTAGTCAACAATTTTTTTGAAAGGCATTTAAAAGGGATAACAAGTACGAGGCGTGTTATCCCTTTTTTGATTAATTTTGTAAGTAAGCAACGAACAAAACTACTAAGGTTACACTAAATAGAAGTCGATGAAACTCAGTAAGAAAGTGATAGGAAATATAATATTTTTCGCGGTAATAATTTTTATTCTTTTTACGCCGTATGGCGTGAGCATACGGGCAAAATTAACACAAGGGGTAACTTATGTAAAAACGCTTGTCATCCCTCCAAAAGCTGATACTGCCGAAAATAGAAAAGAAATTGACACCAACCTTCCCTTAAAAGGGATTGTAAATGCAACTGATTTGAACCTCAGTGATTTGAAAGGTAACGTAGTGTTTATTAATTATTGGGCTACCTGGTGCCCTCCGTGTAGGGCAGAAATGCCTTCCATTCAGTCGTTGTACAAAGATTATAGTGATAAGATTACGTTTTTACTGATAACTTCAGATAATGCCTCAAAGGTTGAGAGCTATTTCAAAAATAATGACTTGAATTTACCTACTTATAATTTATTGTCAAACCCGCCGGCAGCGATTAATACACGAAGTATCCCGGCCACCTTTGTACTTGACAAACAAGGCAATGTTGCACTGTCAGAATTCGGTGCAGCCAATTGGAACAGCAGTAGTGTGAGGGAGCTATTAGATAAATTATTGGCAGAGTAGAAATAAAAGAAAGCTGTTTAAAAAGGATATTTTTCAGGTAGCCCGTGTAATTTTTTATGGTTACCCTCTAATTATAACGGCCTGGCAACTGAACTATTAAAGTGAGGTTCTAAAATAACGAACGGCAGTACACTGTTTTGTACTAATACCCTCCTGTATGGTTTATTCTTGTTTTAATTGTAGTGCCTACAAGGCCTCGAAGGCCTTGCAGGGATAGTATTTACTATGTATTGCTGAAGTAAATAGGACTTAGTATTTTTAGTAACAATACGGTTATTTGTTAATCAAAGTAAGGGGCAAATGATATATCTTTTCTTTTTTAGAGGCACCTAAAACTACCTTTTTATGATTTAGTTTGCTTTTTACCAAGGCTTCCATACGGCTATTTTTTGATTTTACCGAAATGATTACAATTTCACTTTTGTTGTTCACCGTAAAAACAATAGTGGCTCTAATGTTTGTGTCGGCTATTTTTTCAACGCTTTTACCCAATAATTCAACAATTTGGCCGCGTAATTTGGCGGTTGGCTTTTTATCGGTTGGAGAAGCATAAGAAGCTGTAGAAATTGCCATTGCCAAGACGAAGATCATTAATTTTAGATTTTTCATAATTCGTTAATTTAAATATTAGATGTATTAACAAGACTGCCCTGTGTAACTAATGTTACATATTAAAATAAGGTTTAACTTTTCTTTAATACACATTAACAAAAATTAACTAATCGCCGCCATGAGTATATACTAATCTATTAAAAACAAGAAGGTTGTAAAGATTGGGATTGTGCTGAAAAAGAGTGGTATGCCCTTCAGAAATAGGGCATAAAAAATACATATACGCGATGAGGTATACTCGGTTCTGAAAAAACTTGCCATAGCAACTTCGTATCTAAAAAAGTTAGCTAATAAACTACCACGATGAACTCTAATTCACTTTTAATAACGATTAATTATTTGATTAAACGTTAATGATAGAACACCTATCATTTTTTAAAAATTATGGCATTGTTTATTAACTAACTATGCCTAATTAAAAGAAAATTTTATTGACTATCTAGAAAACTCCTAATTAGGTTACAAAGGTAAGAAAAATCAATCAAATTATAAAACACTTGGCAATAGCTAAGTATAAAAAAATTGTAGCGGCATGGTGGCTCAAAGCCACCGTGTCATTGAATAAGCCGTATGTTGCATTGAAGTAGCTCATTATAATGGCCAATTGAAAAAAAAGAGCACAAGCATATAATATTTTTGTATATTTATCGCTTTAAAACTAGGAGTTTCCTATTTTAAATTGTTCTATACACAAAATCGCTAAACATGAGCAACCCAGAAGAAAATGATATCGCAACGTATGTACTTTTTGGTGATGAAGCTGTTTCTATCTATAGAGTTTCTATCAAGCACCTGTTAAAAGCAGAAGATGTTAAGTACGCTGTTGGAAGGTATGTAACCGTTAAAAGTTTTTTTGAAGAAAAAGAAAAGTGGAAAAATTATATTGAAATTGATTATCCGGATTATATTACCTTAAAAAAGCATTTGGATACTATTTATGCATTGGCCAATAAGAAAAAATCGTTTTTTTCTTTTCTTAAACTGTTTAAATAAATGTAACATTACCGCTTGAAATGGTATGTTGCCTCTTCAATAGTTTCCAATAAAATTTCACATCCTTTTATAATTTCATCTTCAGAAACGGTAAGGGGAGGAGTGATGCGTATGGCATTGCCTTCAAAGAGCAGCCAAAAGAGCAGCAAGCCTTTTTCTAAGGCTTTTAAGATTACTGCTGAGGCGAGCTCAGGGCTTTCCATTATAACGGCGAGCATCAACCCTTTGCCTCTAATTTCTTTTATGGCATTGTGCTTGAGCAACCTTCTGAATAATTTTTCTTTTTTTAGCACTTGTTGCATCCAATGGCCGTTGACAATTTCTTTACAGGTAGCCAATGCCGCCGCTGCAATAATTGGATGTCCGCCAAAAGTAGTAATATGTCCTAATTTAGGATGTTGCTTTAATAAACCCATCATTTCGGGTGCTGCCATAAAAGCCCCAATGGGCATACCGCCGCCTAAGCCTTTTCCTGTGATAACAATATCGGGAATTACCTGGTAATTTTCAAAGCCAAAAAACGTTCCGGTTCTACCGATTCCGCTTTGAATTTCATCTAAGATCAGCAAAGTGCCGGTTTCTTCGCAACGTTTCTTCACCTTTTTTAGATACTGATTCTTTGGGGTGATAAAACCCGCTCCGCCCTGAATGGTCTCTAAAATTACGGCTGCCGTTCGAGTAGTTATTTTTTGCAGCTCTTTTACATTGTTAAAAGTGATAAATTTTATTCCGGGAATCAACGGCCTAAAAGCGCGGTTTTGCTGTTCATGGCCACAAACACTCATAGCGCCTTGCGTATTTCCGTGATATGCGTTATGGGCAGCAATAATCTTACTTCTGCCCGTCATCCGTTTGGCGAGTTTCAAGGCTCCTTCGGTGGCTTCGGTACCTGAATTGGTAAGGTAAACCGATTGTAATGGTGCCGGCAACTGTTCGCACAAAAATTTGCACAGTGCTACTTGCGGCTGCTGAACAAACTCACCGTAAACCATTACGTGTGTATACTTTTCTAATTGTTGCTGAATGGCTTTTTTAATCTTGGGATGGCTATGCCCCAAGCTATTGGCAGAGACTCCGGCAATAAAATCTAAGTATTCCTTTCCGTTGGTATCATAGAGGTAAGAGCCTTTGGCGTGCGAAATTTCAAGTCCTAACGGATGTGGGGAAGTTTGTGCTTGGTATGTAAGAAAATCAGATTTCACAGCGTTTACTTATCCTTTTTTACATTTTTTTTCTTGGTATCAACCAATGTTTTTAGTGTTTGTGCCTGATTTTTTTTCAAAATATTCTTCGAAGGTTGTCGTTTTGCCGGTTTTTTATCGGCTTGTTCTGAAGTATCCTTTACAGGGATTTCGCCACCCTTTATTGGTTTTGTGATGACAGGCTTGCCGATTTTTTTATCAACCTTTTGCGGGGCAATATCATCGACGATAAAGATATCGTCTTTGGCCAAAGGCCGTTCTTTTTCGCGCCAAACAAAACCTCTTAAAATGCGTACATTTTCAGGAAATTCAGATAGGGGATAGGTGCCGCCGTCAGGTTTGGTAATAGATTTTGAAGATTGTAATTCACTCTTCTTGAATTTAAACTGTATGGAACTCGAGGTGGTTTTATCAATCCCGATAAGGCTATTATCCGATTCATTTCTTACGAAAAAGATACTTTCGGCATTGCCGACAACATGAACGTCTTGCAAATCGTTATCTATAAACTTTCCTAAAATATTCCTTCCTTTAATTTGGTTAAAGCCGGCAGAATCTTTTTGAATGATAAAAGCATTGCGCAATACTTTTAGGCTGTCTAATTTTTCGGTTTTAGTATTGGAAATCAAGTGAATGGAATCGCCGGTAATTTGGCTGTTTTCTGACCAGATTACGGGGCTCTTAAAGAGCTGTGTGAGTCCGGTTTGTTGATTAGAATGTATAGAATCACACTTACCGCTCAAGTCGCTTTTAAAAAATTTGACATGGTGAAAAGCTCTTAAAATGCGTTTTTCGGGTTTGCCGGTAACCAATAAGGTATCGCCGTGAATGTACATAGAATCTTTGTCGATTTCGGTAATGGCAACAGCGCGGCCAACTACGAAAGCTGAATCTAACGGTTGGTAAAACTCGGCATAATTGCCCCTAATGACAGAATTGTTTAGGGTGTCTTTTAGTTGAATGTGATTGGATGCCGAGGCAAACCCCCGCGTACGGTCATAGTATAAACTATCGCCTTTTACCTGACGGTTTTTAAATTCGATTCTCGAATTTTTTGTAAAATGCGAAATATCGGCTTTGGTATCGTAAAAACCTTTTTCGGTATAAATAAAATTGTCTTTTCCGGTAATGGTAGACGGGCCGTATAAAAATGCGTATCCGCTATCGGTAAAATAATCTAAGTGATTTGATTTTAATACATAATCAGGATTGGTTAAAACAACATCTGAAAGGGCTTGAAACTTAGAGGTTTCTAGAAAGTAATTTCCTTCTTTACTTTCGAGTACATTGGTAGTATCGCGTATGGTAGCGCCACTTTTGTAGTAGAGTAATTGTTTGAGCCTGTCAAAATACAGAGTATCGGTCGTCAAAGTCATCAAGGGGTCTTTTAATACCACGTTTCCCCAAGAGCGCGCTTTTTTGGTATTGCCGTTATAGGTAACGAATTTACTGGTTTGGGTAATGGTATCGCCTTGATTTAAGACCACATCGCCAAAGGCTTTTAAGATATTCTTTTTTTCATAGTGGATGGCTTTTTTACTCCGCATAGAAATCCCTTCATGTTCTACGTATACATTGCCTAATAAGATGGTAGCTCCCGGATATTTTTCTTCATCTTTTATAGAGTTATCGGCATGTACAATATGTATGCGTTTGCGTTGTGCATAGCCTACTACGGTAGTGAAGAGAATTAAAATACAGAAGAGTTTGCGAAACATCATTTTTATTTGTTGCAAAACTAATGAAAAAGAGTATAGTATCGTAAATGGCAGCTCTAAATATTACGTTAATTTGTTGGTTGGGCTATTGGCTT
>DRQI01000472.1 GCA_011330545.1 Flavobacteriia bacterium | reverse complement strand
CTTTTGAAACTGTTGCCAAACAGTATTCAGAAGACCCGTCTGTACAAAAAAACGGGGGTAATTTAGGGTATTTTTCAGCTTTTGCCATGGTGTATCCTTTTGAAAATGCTGCCTATCAAACCAATGTTGGTGAAATTTCACAACCTTTTAGAACACAGTTTGGCTACCATATTGTAAAAGTGAATGCTGTGAGGGATTCAAAAGGAGAAGTTGAGGTGGCCCATATTATGATTAAGAATGATAAAAAAGATTCATTACAGGCCAAAACAAAAATTTATGAACTGTTTGCCAAATTGAATCAGGGTATGGATTTTGAATTATTGGCAAGGCAACAGTCAGAAGACAGAAGCTCAGCCGTCAATGGAGGGAAATTGGCTAAGTTTAATGCAACGAGAATGATTAAATCATTTGCCGATGTAGCCTTTTCATTAAAAAACGAAAATGATATTTCAACGCCGTTTCAAACACGGTATGGCTGGCATATTGTAAAGTTGATAAAAAAATATCCCATTGGGGATTTTAATTCGGTTAAGGATGAGTTAACGCAAAAAATTGAAAAAAGCAAACGTTATAAACTGGCGGGCACTTCAATAGTTAAAAGGCTGATAAAAGAGTACCACATTACAAAAAATACCGAGCTGTTGCAATCGTATTTTAATAACGATACGGCAGTTATTTCTAAAAACTCAGCAACTGCTATTTTTTCAATAAACGGAGTAACAACAGCATTAGGCGAATTGATAAAATATGGCCGGCAACGTCCCAATAAAAGTACCAAAGATATTTTTACTGACTTCTTTGAAACAAAAGTACTTGCGTATTACAAAGATAATTTAGAAAAAACAGACCCATCCTTTGCATTTACGCTGCAAGAATACAAAGACGGATTGTTACTGTTTGATTTGTTACAAGACAAAGTATGGAAACGCGCAGAGCAAGATACACTTGGGTTGAAAGCTTTTTTTACAAAAAATCAAGACAAATACTTTTGGAAAAAACGCGGCGATGTAATCATAGCCTCTTGTACACGTAAAGATAAGGCGTTGTTGGTAAAGAAATACCTGGAAGAGGGAAAAGAAATCGATGAAATTAAAAAATTAGTCAATGATGGGCCTATAATTCATGTGTTATTTACCAGAAGGGTAGTAGAAGAAAATCACGATAAACTGCCTAAAGGTTTTGTATTTGATACCGTGGGGGTTTCTGATGTTATTGACGATGGCAACGGATTTACAATTGTTAAAACCTTCCAAATAATGCCCCCGCAACCCATGTTGTTGTCAGAAGCCAAAGGCAACGTAATTAATGATTATCAAGATTATTTAGATAAACAATGGATTCGTGAATTGAGACAGCAATATCCTGTAAAAGTAAAGAAGAAAGTACTCAAAAAACTGATAAAACAAAATCAACAATAAATTGCAAAAGCGATTGGCATCCATAGCATTATTAATAGTATTGTTTTCGTGTGTAAATAACGAAAATACCAAAACACCCATTGCCAAAGTACACGATAAATTTCTCTATAAAGAAGATATAGAACCGCTATTGCCCGATAAAATTTCAAAAGAAGACAGCTTGTTATTTGTGAGTAGTTTTATTAATAAATGGGCCAAAGAACAGCTCTTACTTCAAAAGGCAAAGATTAATCTTGACAAAGAAGAAGAAAGTATTCAACAATTGGTAGAACAATACCGGCAAGATTTATATATTAATAAATACAAAGAAGCCATTGTAAAACAAGACTTAGATACCTTGGTAACCCAAGTAGACATAGATAGTTTTTATACAAGTAATAAAGAGATATTTAAGCTAAACGAAGAACTGTTACAATTGAGATATATCTATTTGGGAAATGATGTGTTAAACCCCAAAGAGTTTATTTCGTTGTTTAAATCAGATACTAAAGAATCGGATGCTAAGATTATCGAACAGAAATTGCAACTAAAAGCATACAATTTAAACGATTCTATATGGGTAAGATACTATGATGTACTTAAAAAAGCGCCTTTTATAAGAAGTTATGATAAAAATAAATTTTTGCGAAAAAATAAATACATTCAAAAAGAAGATTCATCAGGAGTGTATTTAGTTAAAGTTAAAGACGTATTATTGCGCAATCAAATTGCGCCGATGAGTTATGCATTGCCAACCATAAAACAGATGATATTGCATAAAAGAAAATTAGAATTATTGAGAAAAATTGAAGAAACATTAACAGAAGATGCTATTAAAAATAAAGAATTTCAAATCTATTAAAATGCTAAAAAAACAATTTACACTATTGCTTTTATTAGTTGTATTTGCAGTAAATGCCCAAGATAGAATTAAATTAGACGGCGTTGCAGCCGTTGTCGGAAAAAATATTGTTCTCAATTCTGAAATTGCAGCTTTTAAATTAGAGTTAGAACAACAAAGTGAAGGAAAAGTCGATATTTCAGATTGTGAAATGCTAGAGCAAATAATGAATAGAAAACTACTATCACACCACGCTGTGGTAGACAGTATCGTGGTAACAGAAGCAGAAGTAAATACTCAGGTAGAACGTAAAATTGCCTATTTTTTACAGCAATTAGGCTCAGAAAAAAAACTGTATGAGTTTTACGGATTTAATGATATGGCCGATTTAAGAAAAGAGTTTATAGAAATTGAAAAAGAAGCCTCTTTAATTCAGAAAATGCAGCAAAAATTAACCGATGATGTTGACGTGACCCCTGAAGAAGTGAGAAATTATTATAAGAGCCTTGAAAAAGAAGGGAACCTACCCGAAATTGGTGCCGAAATAGAACTCGCCCAAATCGTCTTGCACATAAAACCCTCTAAAGAGGAAGAAGAGCGTATTATTAATAGGTTAAAAGATATGAAAAAAGGAATTGAAGAAGGCCAAAGTTTTAAAATGAAGGCCATTGCCTATTCTAAAGACCCCGGTGTTTTACAAAATAACGGATTGTATACCATTACCAGAGAAAGTGGTTTTGTAAAAGAATTTAAAGAAGCAGCCTTTAGTTTGAATGAAGGTGAAATTTCTGAACCTTTTAAATCTCAGTTTGGGTATCATATTCTTAAAGTTGAAAAAATTAAAGGAAAACAACGCGACGTAAGGCATATTTTATTACAACCCGAAATTACAACAGAACAACAACAACAAGTCAAAGACTCCATCACAAAAATCAGGAAAGATATTTTAACCTTAAAACTTACTTTTGAAGAAGCCGTACAAAAATATTCTGAAGATAAAGATACCAAATCTAATAATGGCTTATTGATTAATCCGATTAGCAATGACACGAAATTCGATTTGACAAAAATGGATCCTACTTTATATGCAAGGATAAGCACCTTGAAAGAAGGTGAAATTTCAGATGTTTTTTACGATGAAACCCGAGAAGGGGAGAAAATGTATAAAATGCTTTTGATGAAATCTAAAGTACCGGCACATATTGCTGACCTATCGAAAGATTATGTAAAAATTCAGAATCTGGCATTGCAAAAAAAACGTGAAGAAACCATTGCTAAGTGGACAAAAGAAAAAATCAACGATACCTACATCAAAATCAATAAAGAGTATAAAAAGTGTAATTTTAAAAATAATTGGACAAAAGATATATAAATTTAATGACGCAAGTTGACGGTAGGAGGGAGCTTAATAAAATATACAAACGTAAATAATCAAATTAACAGATGTCTGACGTAACAGCAGTTGAAAATTTAGTTCAAAAATACAAAGCCTTAAAGCAAGAGGTTGGTAAAATTATCATTGGCCAAAATGAAGCAATAGACCATGTGTTGTTGTCACTTTTATGTGGAGGGCACTCATTGTTGATAGGAGTCCCCGGATTGGCAAAAACATTATTAGTCAATACCATATCTCAAACGTTGGGGCTACACTTTAAGCGAATTCAGTTTACGCCCGATTTGATGCCGTCAGATATCATAGGAAGTGAAATTTTAGATGAAAACAGAAATTTTAAATTCATAAAGGGGCCCATTTTTACAAATATCCTGTTGGCAGACGAAATTAACAGAACCCCTCCAAAAACACAAGCGGCGCTGTTAGAAGCCATGCAAGAAAAAGCAGTAACCGTTGCCGGACACCGGTATCAAATAGGAACGCCTTTTTTTGTATTGGCAACCCAAAATCCCATTGAGCAAGAAGGTACTTACCCGTTACCCGAAGCACAACTCGACAGGTTTATGTTTTCTATCTATTTAGACTACCCTTCTTTTGAAGAAGAAACCGAAGTGGTAAAAACTACCACTACCGATGTTACAAAACAAGTAAACTCAGTTTTCTCGGCAGAAGAAATATTGAATATACAACATTTGGTGAGGCGTATACCGGTAGCCGATAACGTAATAGAATATGCCGTTGCGTTGGTAGCCAAAACGAGGCCAAACTCACCAAGAGCCGCCCAGATAGTAAATGATTACATCGATTGGGGTGCCGGCCCAAGAGCCTCACAAAACCTAATTTTAGCCGCTAAAGGCAATGCGGCTATTCACGGTAAATTTTCTCCTGATATTGAAGATGTGCAAGCCGTAGCTTACGCCATATTAAGGCATCGTATCGTAAAAAATTACAAAGCTGAAGCTGAAGGAATCACCGAAGAAAAAATAATAAAATCCCTATTGTAACTTATAGTACAATTTTTGCCGTAATTATTCAAATAGATTTACGACCTTTGCAGCACAAAAAAGGAAAAGAATTTTCAGGAAATACCTTGAATCAATTGTTATTTAGTATATGCTAAAGTCATTTTTTTTAAAAGGTGCAAATGCTTCAGTCGCTCGTTGGGTAGTCTTATTAATAGATGTATCCTTAGTACTACAGACTTTTTTTATTGCTTACCTTATAAATTTCAACTTCAAGCTCAATTTTCAACATTTTGGTTTTTTTTCGCAAGTACCTTTAGTGACATTGGTGGCAACCCTCAGTTTTTTAATTGTAGGCTCTTACAAAGGTACCGTTAGGCAAACGGGCATGAAAGATGCCTTGAATGTGTTTTACGGAGTGAGTATTCTGTTTATTATACTGACGCTTATTACGATAGCCGATAGGAGGTATCATATTACCGATAGGTTTGCCGTACCGTATTCGGTAATAACCATCCACTATTTATTAAATATTATTGTATTGATTGCCAGTAGGTTTATTTTCAAACGTATTATTTTTAGGGTAATTAATGAATACAAACCACCTAAAAATACATTGATTTACGGAGCCGGAGATGCCGGTTTATTAACCTATGCAACTATTAATAATGATGTGGGCAACAACACCCAAATTATTGGGTTTATGGATGATGATAAACGTAAAATAGGAAAAAAATACAACAGGGTAAAAGTATACGACACCAAAACAATTACCAAAGCATTTATCGAAAAAAATGAAGTACAAGAGATTATTGTTTCCATTCAAAATGTAAAACCGTTCCGTTTGATGCAAATTGTCGATTCGCTGTTAGAACTTCCTGTAAAAGTAAAAATATTGCCTTCGGTAGATAAATGGATTAATGGCGATTTAAACATCGGCCAAATAGAAGAAGTTAAGATAGAAGATTTACTCAATAGAACCCCTATAAAGATTAAGAATCCTATTTTGCAAAAAGAGCTGAATAAAAAAGTTATTTTAATTACCGGTGCTGCAGGCTCTATTGGTTCAGAAATTGCACACCAAGTAGGAAACTATCAATACCAACAACTGATATTATTAGACCAAGCCGAATCAGATTTATATGAAGTACAACAAAGTTTTTTGCGAAAAGGGCATCAGAATTTTTCAATTGAAGTAGCCGATATACGAAATAAACTTCGCATGGAAGCCCTTTTTAAAAAATATGATATTGAAATAGTATTTCACGCGGCTGCCTATAAACACGTTCCATTGATGGAAGAAAATCCTTACGAAGCCGTAAGGGTGAATGTACACGGCACCAAGAATGTAATGGATTTAGCCCTACAATACAAGGTAGAAAAATTTGTCATGGTTTCTACTGATAAGGCTGTAAATCCAACCAATGTGATGGGAGCCACAAAACGTATTGCTGAAATTTATGCCAACTGCTTAAACCTCAAAGGCCCTACTAAATTCATTACTACCCGTTTTGGAAATGTATTGGGGTCTAACGGTTCTGTAATTCCGTTATTTAAAAAACAAATTTCAGAAGGCGGCCCGATACAAGTTACACACAAAGAAATTACCCGTTATTTTATGACTATTGCCGAGGCCTGTAGCTTGGTGTTAGAAGCCGGAATTATGGGAAAAGGAGGGGAAATTTATGTTTTTGATATGGGAGAATCTGTAAAGATATTCGACTTGGCCAAAAAAATGATTCACCTTTCAGGATTGCGCTATCCGGAAGATATAAATATTAAGATTATAGGATTGCGCCCCGGTGAAAAATTATACGAAGAATTATTAAGCTCAAAAGAAAATACCATCCCTACCTATAACGATAAAATAATGATTGCCAAAGTACATCAATTAGATTGTAATGAAGTACAAGAAAAAATTATTGCCTTAGCCGAACTAGACAATATGGATAATGTACAAATAGTATCGAATATCAAAGAAATTGTTCCTGAATTTATCTCCAATAATTCGATTTATGAAAAACTAGACAAATCTATTCTCAGTAAAAGAAACGTATAAAAAAGCATACCGAATCAGTAATAAAACTAAAATAGGAATCAACCCTATTGAAAACACCTGCACTTTAACTATCCATAATACTACAAGTACCAGTAATAAGAAGATTAACAACAAAAAATATTGTCGTAACCAAGGGCGAGCCTTTTCTTTCAATAGCCAAAAGGCGGCGATAAGATTTGGCATAAAAGCCCATAAAATGTTGTAATTTTTAGCCGTAGCCGTATGATCGGTAGCAAACCAAAGTAACAAAACAATTACACCCGCAAGGCCTGTAGCAAATAACAATACAAAATCTACCACGGCAGTGCGCTTTTTCTTTTTATAATCGCGATACGTTACAAAGAGAATTAACAAGGCCAGTATAGAAAAAAAGAAGACGGGCGTAAAAAATGATTTTGCTGCCTTCTCTTCCTTTTTGCGGTATAAAACCTTGGTTTCTTTAACTAGCGGAATCTCTTTGCCATGTTGTATAACAGTAGCATTTTTAAATCCTTTGTAGACGTATTCAGGCAAGAAAGTATATTGTTTGGGCGTTGCTTTTTTATCAATTACAGCGCCTAAGGCAATGTCGATTCCGAATTTTCCCCAAGGGTGGTTGTCTAATTTTTGATATATTAAATCGCGAAAAGTAAAGGTATCTTGAATGGCTTCATCGTTGTAATGAACACTGTCGCCGAGAACTTCGGTAGTAACATCCCTCAGTTTTGTAGCACAATTGTCAAAAAAGAAATCGTACAGGTATTTACTGTTTTCGGGTTTTGCATTGTTCTCTAAAAATTCAAAATACTGTTGTTTTTGGGTAGGGGTCAGCTCGAGAACCTGTTCAACAACCTCTCTGTTTTGATTCATATAATACTTGAGAAAACGGTAAAACTGAGCCCTTCCCAAATCATATAATAATTTTCCTCTGGCAAATTTTGTATAAAAATTTGGGGTATTAAAATCAAACGTACCATAATTGTAAACAATATCAATATTGTTTGGCCTGTCTACTACCCTGATAGCACTGTGGCCAAAGGTATCGTAGAGTTCTTTTCCCTGACTGATTGTAAGGATACTGATTTCAGCTTGTGGCGAAAGTTGAATGGTTTGTGCAGAAACTGCAAATGATAAGAAACCGGCAAATAGAAAAAGAAGAATTTGTTTCAAATTAGTGTATGTTATTGAATTTCTACAAATTGATTAGCGAAAATAACTAAAATCAACTTTAATAGAAAATACATTAGAAAATAAAGTACCGTTGGCACCGCCAATATTAGCCAATGCATAATCTATTTGAATGCCTTTATAATTAAAACCTACGCCAAAATTAGGCTCTACAATGAGTGATTTGCTATTGTCAAAATTCAACTGATTTTGAAAATTAGTTACACCCCCTCGAAAATAAACCATTTTTAAATAGTCAATTTGAAATCCGAAAGCCGGACTCACACTTACAAAAGAAGAGGAGATAATATCATTGGTTTGGGCAAAACGCATATTTAAATCTAACGAAGTGAGTACATTAAAATCCCTGCCAAGGGTAAATACCCTAGCAATGCCTAATTGCATTTTAGGTTTTGTAATTTCTAATTTTTCAGGAACTACTGTTGGGATAATTTCATCATCATTATCAGGATTCCCATCATTTAAAATGGCAGCGTTTAAATTGTCATAGATTGCAATAATATTATCCAATTCACCCTGATTGAACGACCATGCATTAAAGGTGGTCGTAATATCGCGTAGCATTACGCCGAATTTCCAATCGCCGCGTTGCAACTGCATTCCGGCATCCAATCCAAACCCTATCGACGAAGCAAAATCACCAATTTTTCGCCGTACAATTTTAGCATTGACACCCACATTTAAGTCTTTGGCAACGACTCTTTTGGCATATCCTACGTTTACTGCCCAATCAGCAGCAGAAAACAGGCTAATCCTATCAAAATTTATTTGTCCGTCTTGAATGAGCTGCGTAGTATTTAAAATATCGTCTACGGCAAACCTGATGACAGATACGGCAATAGTACTCTCATTAGAAATAGGTTTGGCAAACCCGGCATAATCGTATTTGGCAATGCCTTGAAAATATTCGGCGTGCATCAATGAACCTTGGTAATCTTTAATGCCTACTAAGCCTGCCGGATTCCAATAAATTGAATTTACATCATTAGAAGTAGCTGTTACTGCTTTTCCCATACCAAAAGCGGCAGCATCAACACCGATATTCAAAAATTCATTAGAAAAATTCCGAATAGCTTGCCCAAAGGATACTTGACAGACAATTATAAAAAGTATATATATTTTTTTCAATGTATATTTTTCAGAATTTTACAAATATCTAATAATTATACCAATTTTATGGTTAAATAAGTATTATATCTACAATAACAACGATATCAATAAGATATTGCAGTTTGACGTGAATTATGATACTTGATTGGCTAGTTTTGGCTTCTGCTTTAGTAACATCAAAACTCAAAGTCATGGTGTCACTATAGATTGTTATAAACTATTTTTTATTCAAAGTCTATTCGGTTTTGTTTTACAAATTCTATTAATAATTCTGCAATGTTATCTTGGTATTTATAAAAATTATTATCGCATTGTTCCCAAATCGGTTTTGCTTTAATTTCGATTGTTTCAAGTGCGATTTGCCTTTCTGTTCTGTCTTTTGGAACAATTCCATTTTCCCATTGTTTATTTGCAGTTGTAACAATGTTTGCAGTTTTCTCTGCTTTAATTATTTTTAGATATTCAACAGTTTCATTAGCAAAATCACCGCTTGAATTAAAATAAAATTGATGAAAGCCGCCATTATTTATTTCTTGCTCTAAATTTTCAATTATAATCAGAATTTTTTGAGATTTGTTGAGTTTTTCAATATCCTCGCAATAATTGGATAATTTGTTAAGATGTTCATCAATTTCCATAATTGCTAAATCAGAACGTTTATTTTTTAGAATTTTATCTAAGTCTATGTTTTTATTAGGTTTTTTAAATATGCTAAATATTCCCATTGCAATTATTAATATTAATAGTGAAAAAAGTAGTTTTATTGTATTTCTCATGTACATTTACTTTAATTTCATTCGGTTTGTTACTATTTTTTGCTGTAGTAAATAGAACTTAATCCTTCTGCTCTAGCGACACCGTAACTCAAAGTCACGGTGTCACTATAAAACTATTTTACTGTTGGGTTGTTAAAAATGACAAAATGCGATGTTCGCACCAGGTATTTTTTAAGACATCGAAATACTTGCCAAACCCAACATGGCCGCCGTAATTGGTGGCTTCCATAAAAAAAGAATCGTTTTCTTCGGCTTCGGTAAACGGATAACAAGCATCGCCAAAAAACGGGTCATCTAATGAAGTAATCAGTAAAGTAGGCTTGTTAATTTTGGGTATAAACTGTTTACAACTCGATTTTCGCCAATAGTCTTCTGCATCCGTAAATCCGTGTGCCGGAGCCGTATACAAATCGTCAAAATCTTTAAAATTTTTGATGGAAGCAATTGCTTCTTCCGTTAAGAAAGAATCGGGAAACATCGTTAGTTTTTGAAAAGATTTTTCTACCAATGTTTTTAGAAACCGATTGAGATACAACCGGTTACTCCATGCATTCATTTGTATAGCTGTTGTTTTTAAATCACAAGGTACCGAAACTCCCACAGCCGATTGTACCCTTGCTTTCTTCCCTTTTTCACCCATATATTTTAAGGATAGGTTTCCGCCAAGGCTATACCCTACAAGATGAATTTCTTTATAGTGATATTGTTGTTCGATATATTGAATTACCGCTTCTAAATCTTCGGTTTTGCCACTGTGGTACGAACTTAGCAACCTGTTGGGCTCACCGCTACAACCACGTAAATTCATCGCCACAACGTCAAAATGATGTTGATTTAAAATTTGGGTTAGCGATAAAATATAAGTAGATGCCGAACTGCCTTCTAAGCCGTGAATAGCAATCACTACCTTATCAGCATTTACTGAAGAAATATCCAAATCTATAAAATCACCATCGGCTAATTCTAACCGTTGCCTGTCAAATGGTATCGCGTATTTATTGAATAACGTTCTATAAACCGTATTAAAATGTTTGTTTTTAAAGAGGAGAGAAGGTTGGTAAGTTGAGTGATTAAGAACGGGCATTGTAACAATAGTTTTGTAAGATTCCTAAGGCATAATGGCTGGCAATGTCTTTGGCAAATTTTGGAAAATCTATATGGGCATTATCATTGGCATTATCAGAAATGATTCTGATAATTGAAAACGGAATTTTATATTCATAACAAACTTGTGCTACGGCGGCACCTTCCATTTCAACACAACAAACTGACGGGAGTGCTGTGTTAAGTTGCTGTACTACCGCTATATCTGAGATAAACTGATCGCCACTGGCAATATCGCCAATCATTACTTTGGGTTGTTTGATATCAAAAGATTGAGCCTTGGTATTGTCGATATAATCAGTATAAGCCTTTAAAAATAATTGTGTGGCTTCGTATAATTTTTTTCGATGTGTGGTAGACGTTTTAAAAGAGGTTTGCTGCAACAGCGGAATTTCAAATTTTTTAAAAAGCGGACTCGCATCTACATCGTGTTGGTATAAAGCATTGCCGATAACAATGTCTCCGATGTTTAAATTTTTATCAAGGGCTCCGGCAACTCCGGTAAAGATAATTTCGTCAACTGTATAATCATTGAGTAATTGGGTTATGGTGGTTGCAGCCGCTACTTTTCCCCATCTTGAAAATACCAATACGACATTCGTATTAAAAAGTTTACCGGTATAATACGTACGCATTCCTTTGGTAGTAGCAGATAATCCTTGTAAATTATCCAATAAGGTTTGCATTTCTTCACGCATGGCACTAATAATTCCTATCATATCGCTTATTTCAAGATCCTTTTGGCAAATTTATATTTCTTTTTCCAATACGGATTGCTCAATTTAGATTTGATAATTCCGTTAGAGGTAGAGCTGTGCATAAAAATGCCATTCCCCATAAAAATACCCACATGCCTGTATTTTCGTGAAGGCCTAAAGAATACCAAATCACCCGGCCGTAATGTATGTTTTGAAACTTTTTTTCCTGTTTTTGCCATGGCTTCGGTAGTTCTGGGCAGTTCAATACGAAAAGCATTGCGGTAAACTAATTGGGTAAATCCCGAACAATCAAAGCCCCTTCTATCGGTACCGCCATATTTATACGGAGTGCCTTTATATTGTTGGTATTGCTTTTCTAATTTTAATTTTACAGAACTCGCCGATGCTGCCTTGCGAGACACGCCGCAACTACTAATGAGGATGCTGATGATAAAAATGCTCGATACTAATTTCAGTTTGCCCATTTATTCAAAATTACGTTGCCTTTTGGCTTCAAAAATAAGAATTGCTGCCGAAGCCGAAACATTTAATGAATCTATTTGTCCCTGCATTGGGATGCGAATATGCTGTGTAGCGTGTGTCAGCCATTCTTTGCTGAGCCCGGTAGCTTCGGTACCAACAACGATGGCTGAAGCTTTGGTAAAGTCTTGAGTGGTATATACAGTTGATGCCTGTAAGGCCGCACAAAAAATAGCAACCTGCCGTTCTCTTAAAAAAGCAATAATTTCAGTGGTAGTGCCCGTAGCAATCTGATTGGTAAATAGGCAGCCTACGCTAGAGCGGATGATATTAGGGTTGTACATATCGGTTTTCGGATTGGCTATCAATACCGCATCAACATTAGCGGCATCGGCTGTTCTGAGCAAAGCCCCGATATTGCCCGGTTTTTCAGGAGCTTCGGCAACTAATATCAATGGAAGATTGCCCAATTTGATAGTGCTAAGTGATAAGGTGTTGCTTTTGGCAATGGCGATAATTCCTTCGGTAGAACTTCTATGGGCAATTTTTTGATATACCTGTGTACTGATTTTAATAATATTTTCGGTAGCAATACCGTATTGATTCAACTCATTTCTATCAAAAATTGTTTCACAAAAAAGAAGTTTTATCAAAGTATAATCTCCTTTGATAGCCAATAGTATTTCACGTTTGCCTTCAATGACAAATACTCCTGATTTTTTTCGAGCCCTCGATTTTTCTTGGAGCTGTAAGATTTCTTTGATAAACGGATTTTGTATGCTTGAAATTTGTTTGTACACGACAAGAGTTTGTCAAAAATAGAAAAAGCAATGTTAAAAATTAAACGAACTGGTGTTTAATTATGAAGTTAAAGGTTAAAACCCTGCAATTTTATTGCAGTTACTTTAGTTTCTATAAACATTTAACCCGGCTTATGCAATATAGTTACGTTATGAGTTAGGAAAGCGCTATAAAATAGGGTGTTTTACTAAATTAAGCGTAGCACCGCTACGGTTAATTTTGAAAACGCAGTGAAACGACCTATTTTGCAGTGATTTCTGAACGGAATAGGAAATCTATTGCATAATCTGGGTTTAAGGCCATTTTGTCATTTCGAACACAGTGAGAAATCTCATTTCAAATTCAAAATTATGAGATTCCTCGTCGCTACGCTCTGTCGGAATGATAAATAATCACTAAAAAAGAATTTTATTCTTTATTAAAACTATAGATTTCTAATTTATAGTGGTTTATTTTCTTACCCACCCAAACCAACGCAGAGCTAATTATTTTGAATATTTATCCATATAGCGTTTAGATAATATTGTTTGATGTGTTTCCAAACTAATTTCCCTACCGTCAATAAAAGCATGGCTTAGTTTATTGGTACGCATGTCAAGGGCATCGCCATCACTGATAAATAAGGTAGCACTTTTTCCGGTTTCTAAAGTTCCGTAATCTTTGTCAATTCCTAAAATTTTTGCGGTATTGGAAGTGATGAGTTGCAATGCTTTTTCTTTATCCAATCCTTGCCCTACCACTTGGCCGGCATAAAACGGAAGGTTTCTACTGTTCATTCGTTCCATTTGCCCACTATTTTCCAATCCGGCTAAAATACCGTTGTCTAGTAATATTTTCGGTAGTTTATATGAAAAGTCATAGTCGTCGTCATCATTTACAGGTACACTGTGCGTACGCCTCACTAAAACCGGGACATTGTATTTTTTTAATAACGCTATGGTTTTATCGGCTTGATATCCGCCTACCAGTACCAATTGCTGTATGCCCAGTTCTTTGAGAGTGGTAATGGCATCGGTTATTTCGCGTGCCGCTTGTGCATGGATATATAATTTTTGTGTGCCGTTAAAAATTCCGGCAGTAGCTTCAAAAGGGATATTTTTAGGAGTTTTGTTTCCGGCATTATAAGCCTTGGCATTTTGTAAAAATGATTTGAGTTGCTCAACTTGTTGCATGTATTTTTTATTGGGCGAGAAACCTCTAGGCTCGCCTAGCCACCATCTGCCTTGCCTAAAACTTGAGGGCCAATTTACGTGGATGCCATCGTCTACTTTAACAGCGGCATCCTCCCAATTCCACGCATCTAACTGTACGATTGATGAGGTGCCCGAAATGGTACCGCCTCTCGGCGTTATTTGAGCGAGTAAAACGCCGTTCGGGCGCATGCTTTCTACAATTTTTGATTCGGCATTATAGGCGATGAGGCTTCGTACATGCGGAATCATTGTGCCTATTTCATCTTGGTCTATGGTAGCGCGTACAGCAGCAATTTCCCCCAATCCTAGTGTTGAATTCGGAATGATAAAACCGGGATAGATATGCTTGCCCTTGGCATTGATGACTTTTCCTATAGGTGTAATTTCAGGGGATGCTTTGGCCACTGTAATTAATTTACCATCTTTAAAAATAACGATGCTGTTTTCTATAAGGGTTCCATTTCCGATATGTGCTGTAGCCCCGGTAATGGTAATGGTTTCTTGTTGCTTAGGCGCAGGGGTTTGTTGTGCTGTGGCCGTTGCGTACAGTACGATAAGCAATGGTAGGATTGTGTTTTTTAAAATTGTATACATGTTGTTTTGTTTTTTATTTTCTCGTTAAGTCGCAAACCTGCCTATCGGCAGGCGGGAGCGCCAAGGGTTCTCTTTTCTCTACTCTCTTTTCTAAACCTCATAAGCTACTCAGTCAACCGTATCACAATGAAATTCTTTGTGTTCTTTTTTCTTTGGGGTTTGCGTAGGGGCTCCCTTGCTTTTGGCATTCAACATCAAATTTATAAGTTGGTTACGTTCTTTTTTGATAGCATTGCGTTGTTGTTTGTCTCGTTCGATATCAAAGTATACTTTTCCGTCTATGAGCGTTTTTTCCGCTTTAGCGTATACCGATAGGGGATGGCTGCCCCACAGTACCAAATCGGCATCTTTGCCAACTTTAATACTTCCAACCCATTGGTCAATGTGTAGTAATTTAGCGGGGTTTAAGGTTACCATTTTCCAAGCATCTTCTTCTGTCATATCTCCATATTTTACCGATTTTGCCACTTCTTGATTCAGTCGCCTTGACATCTCGCGGTCATCAGAATTGATGGCGGTTACGATACCGACACTGTTTAAAATGGCGGCATTTTGCGGTATGGCATCATTGACTTCGTATTTATACGCCCACCAATCTGAAAAAGTAGAAGCGCCGGCACCGTGTTTTTTCATAATATCGGCAACTTTGTACCCTTCTAAGATATGTGTAAATGTATTGACTTTAAAGTTGAATTTTTCGGCAACCTTCATCAACATATTAATTTCACTTTGCACATACGAATGGCAGGTTATAAAACGTTCGCCGTTTAAAATTTCTGCCAACGTTTCCATTTCAACATCTTTGCGATAGGGTTTTCCGCTTTTTTTAAGGGCATCGTATTCTTTGGCGCGTTGAAAATAATCGTTATAAACTTGTTCAACACCCATTCTTGTTTGAGGAAAACGTATGGTTTGCGTACTGCCCCAATTAGATTGTTTTACATTTTCACCCAAGGCAAACTTTATAAATTTTGAGGCATTTTTATAGAGTAATTTATCTCCGGTTTCACCCCATCGTAATTTGAGGATGGCAGACCTGCCGCCAATAGGATTTGCAGAGCCGTGTAAAATTTGTGAGATGGTAACTCCACCGGCCAAATTGCGATAGATATTGATATCTTCGGCATTGATAT
>DRQI01000471.1 GCA_011330545.1 Flavobacteriia bacterium | reverse complement strand
TTGGCATGGCAGTGGCAATACACGAAGGCTCAACACTTGTTGTCGTTTTGAATGCTTTGCGGTTGTTGAGGTACAAAGACAATTAGCTTTTTGCGAGTAATATAATTGTTAGCTCTATTTCAAAATAGTATTGCCCGAAAAGGGTGATCTACTATATAAAACCCGTAATTTTTTATACTGGTTACAGCCCTGAATATTGCTGTTTTCAATGCGTAAATCATAGGTTTTGCTTCATACTCTATGAAAAATCACAGCCTATTATCCGTAATAATTTAACCCGGATAAGTTGTGTAAGAATGCACTTCCGTTGCATTGACAATTGGCGTAATTTTACTAGGAAATAAAAAATAACAATTTAAAAGGATATCAGATGAAAACAAAAATAAATGTAGGATTCGGGTTGCTTTTAACCATTATAATTTTCCTTGTTGTGGGCTTTAAAAGTAAACCTGTAGAAATACAGTATCAAAAGATAACTGAAAAAAATAGTAAAAGCGATTTAAAAATTACGGGCAATGACCTTTTTCAAAAAAATTGTGCCACCTGTCATGGCACTAACCGAAAAGGCAACCCGCCAACCTTTCCTTCATTGGTAAATATTAAAGAGAAAATGACAAAAGGTCAAATAGGCACATTGCTAAAAACCGGCAGGAACATAATGCCCAATTTTTCTCATTTATCAGATTCAGAGAGAAATGCAATCGTAGGGTTTTTATATGGCGAATCAACAACGGCCACTGAAATTACTGAGGTTACCGCTGTAGAAAGGGGCAAAAGCCTTTTTGTGGCAAATTGTATGCGTTGCCATAAAGTTAGTCCGAAGGATAACACTCCAACAGATCAGCTATCATGGGGCATGAAACCTCCAATTCTCGGAGGGATTTCAGCAAGGGTTAACAAACAGAGCTTTAATCAAATTTTAAATATGGGTCCCTGTTATATGCCTTCTTTTGCCGATATGAAAAATAAAGACAAAGAAGCTATTTATGCCTATCTAAGCTCTTTTAAAAACCCGTATCAAAATTATAATCACAGAATGAGAAGGGGCTGTGGTATGATGAGCCGTTAATCAAACTAAGTGATAGATATTATACATTTCTTTGTTGGAGATGAGGTATGTCACAACGCATTATAATAGGTTGAAAAAAACACAAACCAATATATATTATTAATTTAAAATTAAATAAGATGAAAAATTCATTTAATGTTGAAATATTAGAAATAAGTAAATCACTTACAAATGAAGAATTAGATACTTTTCGCATAAAACTCAAACCCCTATTGAACTTAGAAGGTATTATGAGTATTTGCCTCGAGGCAAAAGAATTATATGTAGAATTTGACGCATCGTCATTTGATTTAGATTCGTTTAAACTCATTTTAACCGCGCTTAGATTTCCGTTAAAAGTTGAGAATGAATTAGTTTCGATATGATTTTTTAAAGAGGAAATAAAGAGTAGGATTTATGAAATAAATATAACATTTCGGCCGCAATTGAAATTAGTGGCAAATTAAGCCTGCCTTACCGGTAAGCCGGTGGGCAGGCCTGATAAATTACAAATTCCATTTTATCGAATTCAAACAATTCTTTAATTGTTTAATAAGGGTAGTTGAAATTATCTTGTTCTAGATAACACACATACGTTTTACTGCTGCTTTATTCTATCAAAAAGGATGGAGGCTTCAACAAATTGCCTGTGTTCTTTACTAGTTAACTTTTCTAATAAATCAAATGAGGCAATATAACTTACCAAACTACCATTTGAAGAAATAAATTTTCCGTCTTGAACAACCGAGACATTGCTATCATCAGCAACCTTTAGGTTTGGATAGTCAATTTTTAAATAGTCTCCTCCTGTTACATAGGTAACAATTTCTTTATGGTCTGCTATTCCCGCTTCGCCAATCAACCAAGCCCCTGCACAATGGCTGGCCATATAATCGGTTGTTTGGTTTTGTTTTATGATAAAGTCAACAAGCACTTTGTCTGAAGTTTGATTTTTCGGTTCATAAGAACTCGGTACAACCAATACTTTTAATGTAGGAACCTCACCAATTGTGTAGTCGGGCTGTACCTTTAACCCGTTTGCACTAGTGTATGTTTTATTTTCTTTTGCAATCAAGATGACATTAAAAAGCTTTTTATCCTCAGAATTTTTACCCGAAAATACATCTAAAGGAGCAATTACTTCATTTATTATAACCCCTTCAAAAATTAAAATACCAATAGTTGGCAAATCGTTGTTTAGTTCTTTTTTCATTATAGAATTGGTTTGTGTTACGCGGCCAGTAGTTTTTTTAACCTCTTTATTGTTATTTTTTTCTGTGCAACTCATAACAGCAAATGCTGCTATGGTACAGAATAGAGATATTCGTATCATTTTTATTGATTTAATTTAGCGTAAAAGTACAGTGAAGAAAAAAAGAAAATCTTAATCGAGATTAAGAAATAGTACTAATTCTTATCGGCTCTGATTTTACTTATAAACTCGGGAGTCATTCCTAAAAGTGAGGCAATCATATATTGAGGAACCCTCTGTGCAAATGTAGGGTTCGAAGAAATAAATTGGTAATACAACTCTTTTCCCGTAAGGCTAAACATATATTCTAGCCTTTTTTGGGAAGCAATATATGTTTTTTCCATGATGATTCTAAACAGCCTTTCTACTTTAGGCAGTTTAAGGCACAGTTCGTCAAAGGTTTCCTGCGGTAATTCAAGTATGTGGGTATTTTCTGTTGCCTGAATAAATAGTTTTGAGGGTGTTTTGTTTACCAAGCTTTCATAGTCGGTAATCCACCAATGATCAATTCCAAAGTGCACAATTTGTTCATTTCCTTTAGTATCGATATAAAATAAACGAATACAGCCTTTAGTAATAAAATATCTCGATTTACATATTTGGCCTTCGTTGAGTAAAAATTCTTTTTTACGTAAAGTTTTTGGTTTTAAATACGATTGAAATAAGTCAATTTCAACATCCGAAATATCTATATACCTTCTAATGTAGTTAATCAAATCCGTATTCATTTATTTCGTTTTTTGTAGAATTTGAGCAAATTTAATATGTGTAAAATTAGATTTTTAGAACACAAAAAATAAGTTGGCCAGCTCACACGTATTTTTAATATTGAAAAAAATACTTACAATTCTAATACATCAATTCGCCCGCTAGTATTTTGACGGGTAGGTCGTTTTCAGCAGGGGGAATAGGGCATGAGTGATTAGGATTATATACACAATACGGATTGTAGGCCATATTAAAATCAATAATTAACAGGTCTCCTTTAGGATTGTCTAATACTAAATACCGGCCGCCGCCATAGGTTTCTTTACCCGAAGTTTTATCGGTAAACGGAATAAAAAGAGCACTTTCCTTCCTTTTTTCATCAGCCAATCGGGCACTTTGGTATACGCTCAGTTCATAGGGTTTATTATCAATATGAAATGATAATTTTCCATAGATTACATAATTAGAAACCTTACCCGTAGAAGTTTTTATTTTTATGGCAGGCAGGTCTTTAAGCCTCGTTAATTTTGCCGAAATTTTGTATTTAGAATTGACAGGAAAATATTTCAAACCTTTAAAATCTTTCATCAGCTCAGCCGTAAGCATAGTTTTTTCAGGTACTAAGTAATCGCGGTCTTTTTGTTTCCTATAATCTTCAATTTGCTGTTTGTAAGTGTTTGCTTTGTCAATGTTGTCATCTGCTTGTTGCGCCGCTAAATTTGCAATTGTACTCAATGTAAAAAAAGAGATAAATAAGTATAATAATAGATTTTTCATATTTTGTAATAAGGTTACGTTTCGAAATTCAAATATACAAAATCACGGCTTAGCTATACTATTTATTTTAGAAGGTTTCTTTTTAATAATAGCAAAAAAACCTACTTGAAAAGAATAATTTTGACAGAAAAAATCAGCATAGAACAGACGCGAATCTCACTGTGTTTACAAACACAATTTCTAACTTTGTAAACCGATAAAATTTAACTATATTGATTGATTGTTAAAACAAAAAACAAGATTAAGTAATCATTTATAAAAAATAATACCATGGATTATTATTTTAATACAACCGTACAAGGCGATTTCGATAAAGTTATCGAAAAAGTAACCGAAGAACTCAAAAAAGAAGGTTTTGGCGTACTCACCGAAATTGATATCAAAGCCACATTAAAGAAAAAATTAGAAGTAGATTTTTATAATTATAAAATTCTCGGTGCCTGCAATGCCCCTTATGCATACAAAGCATTACAAGCAGAAGATAAAATTGGTACCATGCTGCCCTGTAATGTCATTGTGCAAGAGAGGCAACAAGGTGCAATAGAAGTTTCGGCAGTTGACCCTGCGGCTTCTATGCAAGCAATTCAGAATGAGGCACTAGCCGAAATTGCCACTGAAATTAGGAATAAGTTAGAAAAGGTAATATTGAGGTTATAAAGTTACTTATGCCAAATTGGTAGCGTACAATAGAATGCACTTTTGTTGCATCGTATAATATAGTATTTTTGAGGCTAATAAAGGATGATTGCCAAACAACTGTCATTCAGAACGCAGCGTAGCGAAGTGAAGAATCTAAAAGAATAAATAAATTCAGTATAGAGATTCTTCGTCGCTCCTAAGGTTGCTCCTCTGAATGACAATCAACTGGCATTCAGAACGCAGCATAGCGAGGTGAAGAATCTGAAACCTATAATACCTTATTAATTAAAACAAGAGTATGAGTGATAACTTAGATTGTAAAGACGGTGCCTGTGCCATAGATTATACCCAAGAAACAATCCCCAAAGAATCGTTTACTTTCAATAAGGAATATTTAATTCCCGGTATAGGGTTCATCTTTTTAGTATTGGGAATCGGTTTAGACTATTTCGATGCATTCTTTTTTAAAGAACCCATTCCCCTTATTTGGTACGGAATTATCTACCTCGCCGTAGGAGGCCCTATAGTGCTCAAAGCCCTGAAATTAATTGCAAAAGGCGATATTTATAATGAATTTGTATTGATGTCGGTAGCTACCATCGGTGCTTTTATCATCGGTTCGTACGCCGAAGGCATTGCCGTTATGTTGTTTTATGTGGTAGGCGAATTATTCCAAGAAGCTGCCGTTAACAAAGCCAAGCGCTCTATAGAAGCTCTACTCAAAGTACAAGTAGAAGAAGTTACGGTGATAGAAGGCGAAAAAATCGTTGTAAAACACCCGAAAGAAGTTGCTTTGGGGCAAATTATAAGAACCAAACCCGGAGAAAAAATTGCCCTCGATGGTGAATTGATGTCTGAATTTGCAAGCCTGAATACCGCTGCGTTAACAGGCGAATCTGCCCCCGATACCAAAGAAAAAGGAGAGCAAGTCTTGGCCGGAATGGTAAACCTCAATAAAGTTATTGAAATTAAAGTAACCAGTAGGTATGAAGATACCAAACTCTCAAAAATTTTAAAACTTGTACAAGAAGCCGTTGGTAGAAAGGCCAAAACGCAATTGTTAATCAGCCGCTTGGCAAAAATATACACGCCCATAGTTTTTTGGCTAGCGGTGGCTTTGGTAGTACTTCCTTATTTGTTTTTAGGAGAAGGGTATGCGTTTCAGCAATGGTTTCAGCGTGCCTTGATTTTCTTGGTCATTTCCTGTCCCTGTGCCTTGGTCATTTCCATTCCCTTAGGTTATTTTGGCGGTATTGGTGCCGGTTCGCGAAACGGAATCCTCTTTAAAGGCTCTAATTTTTTAGACCTAATGACCAAAGTAGATACCGTGGTGATGGATAAAACAGGTACCCTTACCAAAGGCGTTTTTGAGGTGCAGAAAGTTGTGGCTTTAAATTTTGATAAATCGTTGTTATTAGAATTGGTAGCAGTTTTAGAAAGTAATTCAACCCATCCTATTGCAGAGGCTATTGTTGCGTATTCAAATAGTTCGAATAGTAATTTAAAAGCAACAGAAGTTGAAGAGATTTCAGGACATGGCATGAAAGGAATCGTTGGCGATTATGAAGTGTTAGCAGGCAATACCAAATTATTAGAAAAATTTAATATTTCTTTTGATACCACATTAAAACAGAATACAGAAACCATTGTTGTGGTGGCAATCAATAATAAATATGCAGGCTATATTACCATTGCAGATACGATTAAAGAAGATGCAAAACAAGCCATCGAAAAATTACATAAAATTG
>DRQI01000470.1 GCA_011330545.1 Flavobacteriia bacterium | reverse complement strand
GGTGCCCAAGCCGGTATTGTTGTAGGAGCTAAATTTATAGCTGCATCTATGAGTTCATCAACATAAACCTCAGGGCTTTTGCTCAATGCATTGGCTATTTGAGAAGTTTCAATGCCAAAACCTAATCGGTTGTGTAAATGCCTGACCTTAATGGCATCCCAAAGATTTGAAGCACTGGGTGTGAATACTGTTAGTGGGGAGGTATTACATGATAAAAAATTTATAATCATATTTTTACCTTTTGAATTGGTTAGTAATGGTTAAACTATCAGCGATAGTGTCAAGCGAATGTATTTTTAAAATCTGAAGAAAATCTAAAGTATCCTTAAAAAATCTATTCGCAATAGGTTATTAATACACTTGTTTTTCTCGTAAAAAATAATTTAGAGAGAGTCCAAAAGTCCTATTTTTCCAAATATTACCTTCAGTGTTTACCAGGCTCGATAAGCCATTATAATAATTCAGCCGAACCTTCACTCTCTTTTTAATTAAAAGCCCTATACTCGCATTGGCACCAATGGTTATTCGTTTTATGTCTGCATTGCTGCCAATATCCAATCGTATGGTTTCTTCATCATTCTTGGTAGTAGCTCTATTGTTGTATCCCAAATTAATGCCTGCATCTACAAAAAATTGAAAGTTTCTATTGTTCCAATTTATATAATAACCTAAATTAACCGGTATCTCAATGGCCTCTATTCCCCATTTTTCTTCTGAAGTATTGATTCCCCTTCTGCTAATAGCCTTAATTTCCCTTCTATTAAAATTAACTCCAAACCGCACGTATACCTTATCTGAAAGATCACGCTCTGCTATATAACCTAAAAAAAAGCCAAAAGAGCTACTCGGGTCAACTGATTCGTTTACTTTAAAATTTGCGGTGGTCATATTTACTCCAAGTTCTATTCCGTGATAGAATTGGCAGTGAGACATATAGGGTAGAAAGAAAAATAAGAAAAAAATTCCTTTATTGAATCCAGGTTTGGTTGGTACTCCCATGTTTGTTGTTTTCATTTGTTTCTAAATGAATTATTTAGTTAATCTTAGGGAGTTTATATATTTTACAAAAACGACAAATAGTACAGTTTAGTATAATTTACTTTTTAATACTAATTGATGCTTACAATTTCAAGAAAGATTTAATTTAATCAACAAAGCCATTGGTTTCCCAATCTTTAATAGCCTGAACTTGAGCAGTAGTTAAATTATTGCCTGACGGTGGCATTGTACCGTTTTCAACTCTACCGATCAGGTCTCTATTCTCTACAGCTTCTTTAACGTTTTGATATGTGGTTAGCGACATTGGGGCTCCATTTGTAGGTGGATTGCTATGACAATTTAAGCAATTGGTATCTATAATTGCTTTAATAGTATTCTTGTAGGTTACATTATTATTTGGCAGATTAGTTACATCATTATTGCTTTCAGATGAACAAGATGTGATAATAAAAAAAAAGAAAGTAGCAACCGTAAGTAGTTTGTTCATAATTAAAATGTTTAGTATAATAATGCAGTAAATCAATTTTTATTGTACAACTTCTGTAAGTTCTACTAAAACACTTTTAATATGTTTAAGGATAAATCTTCCTTTGCATTCGTCTAATAATCACTAAAGTTAAAAACGATAGTACGTCTAAAATCGTTCTATTTTGGCAACTTATTTTGTGAGAACGGCTAAAGCATAAATTTTGGCTTTTGGGAGTATCTGCACAAAGAAAATATAGAGTTACACAGAGAAAAGTATGAGTTTACCCTAGCATATTAGCATATTAATATTTATATTGGAACCTTAACCATAAGGCAGTTTGTTTTCTTTACTTTTATACCAAATCAATTCTATACTACACAGTGAGTTACTTTGTTAAAGACAAACAATACTATAAATTTTGCACCTATGGTTTTTTAAAAAACCTCAGGTTCTATGACGCTTTCTTATTACTCTTCTTTTTAGAAAATGGCATTTCTTATAGTCAGATAGGATTGTTATATGCCGTACGGGAATTTACCATTATTTTTTCTGAAGTGCCTACGGGCATCATTGCAGATACTTATGGCAGAAAAAAATCGCTCATTGTTTCTTTTTTGGCCTATATCATCTCATTTCTTGTTTTTTATTATTCTAAAAACTTCAGCGTACTCATTATTGCTATTGTATTGAATGGTATTGGAGATGCTTTCCGCTCAGGTACGCATAAAGGAATGATTTTCGATTATTTAAAGCTAAACCATTGGGAGAGCCATAAGATTAATTATTACGGGCACACACGGTCATGGTCGCAAAAGGGTTCGGCTATTTCTGCTCTTTTTGCAGGTTTTTTAGTATTGTATTCCGGTAGTTATCGCGTTATCTTTTTGTTTTCTATAATACCCTATCTACTCAATTTTATCAATGTTTTTACCTATCCGAATACGCTTAATTTTTCATTAGAAGAAAAAGAAGCCCATGAACAAAAATCATTTGCAGCAGTATTTAAGCGTTTTTTTAGTGTAATTAAGAAACGAAACGTATTTCAAATTATCAATTCATCAGCATTACATTCGGCATTTTTAAAAGCCATCAAAGATTATATTCAACCTGTAATGGTTCAAATAGCCATGTTACTTCCCTTGTTAAAAACACTTGAACCCAAAAGAAAAAGCGGCTTGGTAATAGGTGTCATCTACTTCTTTATATTTTTATTGGCTTCCTTTGCTTCAAGGCTGGCCTTTAAAATTTCAAGCCTCAGTGTTAAAAATATCCCTAATGTAACATTGATAGTAGGTTTGGCAGCCGGGGTTCTTTGCGGATTATTTATAAATAATGCATTCTGGGTACTTGCCTTAGTTAGCTTTATTAGTATTTATATGATAGAAAACGCTAGAAAACCTATTTTAACAGCAATGATTGCAGACCAGGTATCTACTAAAATAATTACTTCTGTACTCTCTGCCCAGTCTTTATATAGCACTTTTGTAACTTCTATACTGGCACTCTTAATTGGTATTATTGCTGATAATTATGGAGTTGGCATTGCATTGACAAGTGTTTCTGTACTGCTGATTTTAATAACTGTGTTTGTTTATAATTTTAAAAGAGATTAGCATAAAATTTATATTGAAAAATCGGCCTGCACAAAATTATCACTGATATCATAGCAATGACCTTAAAAGTCACTCATCAGATATGAGTAGTATAAATGTTGCAGAGTATCTAAAATTTTAAATATTGAAGTAAACTTCGCTTTTTCTAGAAAATAAAAAAAACCAAAACTTGCGTTTTGTTTTTTTTTGCGGAGAAAGAGGGATTATTAAAATCATCCCTCTTACGGCATTCTGCAAATGCCTAAGTCTTAAAAACTATAAAACCACTACAAGCAAGCTTGGTGGTTTTATAGTCTTCAAGCCTTGTCGCTTGATTGCGGAGAAAGAGGGATTCGAACCCCCGGAGGTGTGACCCTCGCCGGTTTTCAAGACCGGTGCATTCGACCACTCTGCCATTTCTCCAGTGTCGATTACCTACTTTTGCTAAGCATATTGCTTACACAAACTTCAGCGGGCTTAGCCACCGAAGCGATTTGAAATCGCGTAAGAAGCTGCAAATATAAAAACCTTTTTTTAGTTGCTGAAATAAAACTTGAGGTTTTTTTAACCTTATTTATTTTCCATATACATATTGGTAATTAATTGTATTTTTAACGTCTTATTTGATAAACTATTTTATGGACTTTTCTCTTGACCTGCTTTGGTTAATCCTTATAGGTTTTATTGCAGGATGCATTAATGTGATTTCGGGCGGTGGTTCGTTGCTTACATTACCCATACTTATTTTTTTTGGATTACCCCCCTCTGTTGCCAATGGTACCAACAGAATTGCCATCATCATCCAAAACATATTTGCTGTAAAAGGTTTTAAAAGCAAAGGAGTGGCCACTTTTCCGTTCAGTACTTACGTGGCTATCTCAGCAACAGCCGGAGCCATTTTAGGAGCCTCGATTGCCATCGATATTAAAGGTGAACTTTTTAATAGAATTTTAGCGGTAATCATGGTGGTAATTGTTATATATATGGTGATAAAACCCAAAACCGGAAATCAGCAATTGCTCGAAAGAATTACAGGAAAGCACTTATGGATAAGCATTATTATCTTTTTCTTTATTGGTATTTATGGCGGCTTTATCCAAGCAGGCGTTGGTTTTTTGATATTATTGGCTTTGTCAGGTATCAACAGGCTATCATTGGTGAAAAGCAATGCTATCAAGGTATTTGTTGCATTGGTCTATTCAGTATTCGCCTTAGCCATTTTTGTTTATAATGATAAAATTAATTGGATGTATGGCCTTATTCTCTCCTTAGGCAATGCCGCCGGAGGCTGGTTTATGAGTAGGTGGTCTGTAAAAAAAGGGGATGGACTGGTAAAAGTATTCTTAATTATTATGGTCACCGCAATGGCCATTAAACTATGGTTCTATCAATGACATAACCAATTAAACATCCCTACGTATGGAGAATTCTGAATATCCTTTTAGAGTTGCATCCACATCAAAACTTACATTTGAAACTTTTGACAACGGAGACCCGGTATGTAACCAATTTATAAATTCTTGTAAAACAGCAGTATAACCTTCAGCAGCTATATAAACACTTCCATTGCGTTCATTCTTTACAAACCCTTTAATTCCCAAAGCATCCGCTTTATTTTTAGTGTACTTTCGAAACCAGACACCCTGAACCTTGCCGCTTACCACAATAGAATAATGTACCTTTTTCATTCATATACTTTTTGCAAAAGTAAACATCCTGTCATTGAAAGTAAAATTCATTTATTATTTTAACTTTGCACTTTACATTTTAGCAAATCAACATGGGCAATTCTTTTGGCAAACTATTCAAATTATCAACTTTTGGCGAATCGCATGGCAAGGCTATCGGCGGTATTATTGACGGTTGCCCGGCCGGATTACAACTCGATATCAAAGCCATCCAAAAAGAACTAAACAGAAGAAAACCCGGGCAATCAGCCATTGTTACACAGCGTAAAGAACCTGATACCGTAGAATTTCTATCGGGTATTTTTGAAGGAGCCACTACCGGAACTCCCATAGGGTTCCTTATTAAAAATACCAATCAAAAATCAAAAGACTATTCAGCTATCAAAGATACCTTTAGGCCTTCACATGCCGATTTTACCTATACAAAAAAATATGGCATAAGAGATTATCGCGGAGGTGGGCGTTCATCAGCACGCGAAACTGCCAATTGGATCGTTGCCGGAGCCATTGCCAAACAATTGCTCTCTGAAATGAAAATCAATGCATACACTTCTTCGGTAGGTGACATTTTTCTTGAGAAACCCTATCAAGAGCTAAACTTTAACTTGATTGAAAGCAATGTAGTTCGTTGTCCGGATGAAAGTTATGCAAAAAAAATGATTGCTAAAATTAAAGAAATAAAAAAACAAGGAGACACCATCGGCGGTACAATTACTTGTGTTATACAAAATGTTCCGATAGGTTTAGGAGAACCTGTTTTTGATAAATTACACGCCCGTTTGGGCATGGCCATGCTATCTATAAATGCCGTAAAAGGATTTGAATACGGCAGTGGCTTTTGTGGTGCCAAAATGAAAGGCTCAACACACAATGATGCTTTTAACACAGACGGCACTACCAAAACCAATTTATCAGGAGGTATTCAGGGTGGTATTTCTAACGGAATGGACATCTATTTTAGGGTAGCCTTCAAACCCGTAGCTACTTTATTACAAAAATACAACACTATTGATAATCATGGCAACCTCGTAACAATGCAAGGCAAAGGGAGGCACGACCCCTGTGTTGTGCCTAGGGCAGTACCAATTGTTGAAGCCTTAGCGGCAATGGTCTTAGCCGATTTTTATTTATTGCAAAAGAGTAATAAGTTGTAAATAGCTCTGCTAATTTAATGGATTTTGCTACAAATTTAAGCAAGGCCGTAGCACATCTTATTGTAATTTTAAGCATCAAAAAAGCAAATTACATACAAGGAAGAGGCGCACAAATTAATACCCACAATCGTTTTTCGGCACTGCAACACTTCATTGAAGATGATTTTTTAGAGCATTGTTATATACAAGGTGAAAATTCCAACTCTAATAGAACCCACTATATTGAAATTTTTCCCAAAACCATCCTCAACAAGGTAACCAGTACCGATATAGGCTTGGCGTATTCAATGAATCCATACCAAGGTTGTGAGCACGGATGTATTTATTGCTATGCCCGTAACACACATGAATATTGGGGCTATGGTGCCGGATTGGACTTTGAAAAAAAGATACTCTATAAAAAAAATGCCGCCGAACTCCTTGAAAAAAAACTCAGCGGTAGTCATTGGAAAGCCCAAAATATCATGTTATCGGGTAATACAGATTGCTATCAACCCCTTGAAAAAAAACTACAAATTACCCGCCAACTCTTACAAGTATTTTTAAAGTATAAACATCCGGTGAGTATCATTACCAAAAATGCATTACTACTGAGAGATTTAGACATTCTAACACCATTGGCCGCATTAGATTTGTTGCATGTTAGTATTTCTATTACTTCCTTAAAAGAAGAAACCAGAAGAATATTAGAACCGAGAACAACTTCTATTGAAAAACGCCTAAAAACTATCAAAACACTTAGAGAACACAAAATTCCGGTAAATGTAATGATGGCACCAATTATTCCCGGAATCAATAACCATGAGATTTTTGCTTTGGTAAAAAAAGTTAGTGAATTAGGAGCCAATGCCACTGCCTATACCATTGTTCGGCTAAACGGAGCCATTGGAATAATTTTTAAAGATTGGCTTCAAAGAACCTTGCCCCATCGTGCAGATAAAATAATTCATCAAATTGAAGATTGTCACGGCGGGCAACTCAATGACAGCAGATTCGGAATACGCATGCGTGGAGAAGGAAAAATTGCCGAACAAGTAGCGATACAGTTTAGGTTAGCCAAGAAAAAATACATGAATACAACCTGTATGCCTCCGCTGGATTACACCCATTATGAGTCACAAAAAAATGCCCAATTAAAGTTATTTTTTCCTAAAAACAAGAGGTAAAACCCTCATCGAAGGATTTGGTACAAAAAAGAATAGAAGTCTCCACAAAGAGCATCAATATAGTAGGTGTACGTTTGACTTTGTGCTGTTTTATTTTATTGACTAATAATACTGTAAAGCAGTTAATTAGTATTAATTTATTCATGTGAAATAAGGCTTTTCACAAGGTGAGTTCTTATAAGCTAAACGGGTAGTTTATGCAACAGATAACTGAACACAAAATAATATTGCCTTTTGAGCGTTATAATGTAACTCCCTATTAGTTTTTTAGCAAACTATTAGGGTTTTATTTTAAAGTAGTTTAACCTAAACCTAGTGACATGAAAAAAAGTTACTCAAAGCAATTACTACTATTTGTAGCGCTTATGCTTTATGCCGTTGCCTCTGCCGGTAATGGAGAGAATTCAGTTACAAGTAAAAAAATCAATCTAAATTCAAACAATGCCTTTACAAGTATTACAGACCCCGGATGGTCGTATACCTGTGATGAAGGTATTGAAGTTGAACTCATTAGCCTCGGCCTGAAAAACAATGTTCCGGCTACCTTGACAATTCCTGATGTAGATAATGTCGACCATCTTGTTGTTGAAATTGTCTACAAAGGCAATAACCCCGGGCCAACCATCGAAATTGAAGATGCTGACGGCAATATCTATACGGCCCAAAGAGAAGTCCCCGGCGGAAGTTCAAATGCCTGGTATTACCGAACAGAAATGCCGGCAACAGCATCCGTAAGTTATAAAAATACAACCCATGCCAACTATGCCCAATCTATTTTAGCCTATGTATTCAGGCATCAAAATACAGGTATGGCCAGCTCAGGTATTTTTACCTCTCTAGCAGGTTATAACAATATTGTTACAACTACCATTCCTATTCAAACCGATTCAGGGCCTCGGTCGGTAAGTGTAGAATTACCCATCTCAGAATTGACAGACGACGGTAGGTATATCCATATAGAAGTTTCTGCTGCTGACGGCAGTTTTACTGAATTGACAGAAACCATTACCAGTTTTGCACCCGGTACCTGCTGTATAAAAATCTTTGAATTAAACTTACAGAATGTGGCCGGAACGGTAGATGAAATAGAAATTAAAATAGATACCCGAAATCAAAAAAACGGGCAGAACGTAAATGGCCAATCATGGGTCATGGGCGGTGCCGTAAAAACAGATGTACGATGTAGCTGTGTAGATTTTGACACCACGCCACCTACTGCTGATAATTTGGTAGACCATATCTTACTCGAAGATATTAGCCAGATGCCCACAGTAACCTTTAGTGATGAATGTTCTGCCGTAACGGTAGATTACAATGAATTTGAAGCAAATGAATCATGCTGGGTAGGTTTTGGGCCTGTTTTTACAGAAACTAATATTACATTTGATAATTTTCCATTCGACAAATCACACCATTGGGAAAATGGATATTTTCAACAACTGCTAGACGGCACTGCCAAAATTCACGGCAGAGTGGTCAATAATACCGATACAACTTCGGGCTGGATTGTTGAAATATTCTTTGACACCTTAGTAGATTATAATACTTGGGTAAACTCAGGCGGATACATGGATAACGACGCACTACGGCAACAACGGCTTTATGCAAATGTAGATTTTACCAAACCCTATACTTTTGAAGGTTTTGGCGATTATGCCAACGCGACCATAACACTATTGAACAATACCAATTTCCATCACATGGATATAGGCCCCAAAAATGAATATGGCGATTATGGTGTTGGCTTTAAAATATCTTATGAAGGCGTAGTAAACGGACAAACCATTACAGCTTCAAATTCGCAAAACATAGAAATGTTTGCTTCCTTAAACACCTGTGTTAAAAAAAGAGGCAGGCTAATTATAAGGCAATGGACAGTAACAGATGCTGCCGGAAACTCCAGTGTATTTATCCAACGTGTTGAATTAGAATAAACTTTACTATGATGAAAAAATTAAACCTATTATATATCGTATTGTGCATGAGTTTTGTAATGAATGCCCAAATACAAAAAGAAAATTTTAATGCCAATACCATTCCTACAGGTTGGACTACTACAACTCCTGCCAGTGGATGTACTTGGGAATTTGGTTATACCGGAACAATCAAAGGTAGTGGGTTTACCACACCGGCTTCTTTTCCAACAGGAGGAGTTATTTTTGATGATGACGCCTGTGGGGCAGGAATGAACAACCATATTGAATTGACAAGCCCCGAAGTAGATTTGGTAGCTGCCGGCGTTATTAGCGCAGCCATAGAAATTACCTATAACCATCAAACTTTTGCCAATGACGGAGACTTTTTAGTTGACGTTTGGGATGGCAGTGCATGGCAAAATATACTCATGGTAACCGGTGATTCTCCGGCCGCTGATACAGGTACTAATACCACCAGTACCATTGACGTTACCCCATTTATTAATAGTGCTTTTAAAGTGAAATTTATTTATGATGACGAAAACTCTTTAACTTGGGGAGTAGGTATTGACGATTATCAATTGCTAGATACTGCTACTGCAGGTATAGAAGATTTGGTAGGTTTAGGATTTAAGTACTACCCTAACCCTGTTATTAATGATGTTATTACATTACATGCCAGTGAAGATATTTCACTAGTAAACGTCTATAATACTATTGGACAAAAAGTAATTGCCAAAAAACCCGCTGCGTTAGAAGATACCGTGAATTTACAAAATTTACCTTCAGGCGTATATATCGTACAAGTAGCCATAGGCAGAAAAGAAGGTACTTTTAAAATCATCAAACCATAAAAACACAATCAATCCAATTATTCTAATGAGAGGCCTTCCATTTTTTGGGAGGCTTTTTTATGTCTATGGAGGGTGCATTACTATCAAAGCATATCATTATTGTTATGTTGATAATCAAGCCCCAAAAAGGGTTTGAAACCTTTTCGGGGCTTGTAGACAATAAAAACTGCTGTTCGATTTTATGAATTTGGCAATAAATTCACATACTGTAATTCAAAAAATCTAAAATCAATCGTTATCTTTGCCATTCAAAAAAATGTAACTATGCAGTTGCCCCATATTTGAGGCAGAAAATAGCTATTTTTTTTGGCTGGAGAAGGAAAATTTTCTGATGCATAGCAGGGCTACACAAAGAAAATTTCACAAAAACAGGCGAAAAAAGAGCATTTTATGGACGAAATGTGAGTAGCTGAATAGTTACAAAAAAAAATAAAAAAATGGACAACGGCTTATACGCAAAATTAAACACCTCAAAAGGTGAAATCTTAGTACAATTAGAATTTGAAAAAACTCCCGGCACCGTCGGCAACTTTGTCGCATTGGCAGAAGGG
>DRQI01000469.1 GCA_011330545.1 Flavobacteriia bacterium | reverse complement strand
CAGAAGAAAGCAATACATACTTTAGTTCCCAGTTTTTTAAACTCCTTTTGAGTTGATTATAAGACTGAATGACATTTTTTAATTCTTTATTTTGGTCTTGTACTTTTCTTATTTCTGTTCCCCTTAGGTTTTTTTGAGAATTATTAATGGTTTCCCTCAGTTGAGAAATAGAGGCACTGATACTTCTATAAGAACGTTGTGCTTGGAGAAAATCAAGTTGTTTTTGGTCGTATTCTTGGGCAGAGATTACTCCTTTTTTATACAGGGTTTCAAAGCGCTCTAAATCTTTCTTTTTTAAAGCTATTTCTTTTTTATTTAAACGCTGTTGCGAGATTAAAGTACTCAACCTGCTTCTGGCTTCTGCTATAGAAAGTTGATTGGCTAATGATTCATTAGAAAAGGGCTTGAGCTCTTTATTGAGCTTGTATTCTGTATAGTTTCTTTCAAATAAAGCATAATCAGACTCTACATCGCCTAAAAATAACATTGGTAGTTTTTCTAACGGGAAATAAAAATCTGCATAGTTTACCGTTAACGTGTCAATGATATTTTTAAGTAATAATACATCTTTATAGTTTGCCGAATTTTCTAAAATAGCCAGTACTTTATTTTTTGAGACTTCATCATTATCACTGACTAAGATAGCATCTAATTGGCCACTACTTTTGGCGTATATTTTTTCAGGAGGGATGGCGGTGGTTACTATAATTTCGGTTGCAATGGTATCTGGGTACTTTACAAACCAAGATATAAGTAGCAAACCTGCAATTAATACCAATATCAGCGTATTCCCCCAACGAATCATCCAATTGGGCACAAAACTTAATATTTCTTGTACTTCTTCGCTTCTTAATTGTATGTCTTCTTGTTCTTCGTTTTTATTTTCTGGCATCTTTTTTATGAAAAACTAGTTACTATTATGTAAAGTAGGGTTTTCTTTAAACCCTACTTTATAATTATTACAATGCTTGGCATTCGCCATTTATACATGTTTCTAATAATGGGCATGGCAAAATGATTACATAAGGAAATCCTTTTATACGTATCGGCCCACATTTTCTTCCGTGAGAATCGCCCCCTAGAATAGATTTTTGCTCATTTTTATGTAAGGTTTTTACACCTGTTAAATTTGCTAATTTTTTCATAATAAAAAATTTTAACTAATTAGCCCTGAACATTTTAAGACCATCAAGGTTTTAGTCTATCTTTCGCGAAAATATTTTTTCATCCCTAACCCTTCTCAAAGGGAGGGGAATTTGATCTTATTATATAACTAGATTCCTGCGAAAGCAGGAATGACAATTACTATTATTTTCCTAACTCTAATTGGTTTTTAACCAAATGATAATATTCTCCTTTTTGTTTTGTCAATTCTTGATGCGTTCCTTTTTCAACAATTTTTCCTTTATCCAAAACAATAATTTGATGTGCATTTTTTACGGTACTTAGCCTATGTGCAATAATCACTACGGTTTTGTCTGTAAAAAACGCATTCAAATTTTCCATAATTACTTTTTCGTTATTAGCGTCTAAAGCTGAGGTGGCTTCATCAAAAAATAGAAATTTCGGATTTTTATATACCGCCCTTGCTATTAACAGTCGCTGTTTTTGGCCCGTGCTCAGTCCTGTTCCTTCTAAACCTATTTTAGTATTAAATCCTAACGGCAATTCGTCTATATAGGGTTTGATGTTGGCTACATTGGTAGCGTGTATTAGTTTTTTGTGATCGACAAAATCATCGCCCACTGCTATGTTTTTGGCAATGGTATCATTAAATATATACCCTTCTTGCATAACTACGCCACAATGAGACCGCCATGCTTTTTGAGAGATATTGTTTATGTTGTGATTGTCAATAGTTATTTCTCCTTTGTCTAAATTATAAAATTTTAACAAGAGTTTCATTAAGGTAGTCTTACCGCTACCGCTTACGCCCACAATGGCTGTGACTTTGTTTGCCGGTATGGTGGCCGATAAATCTTTAATAACAGGCTCTAAGCCACCGATATACCGAAATGTGATATTTTTTATTACAATATCTGCATTTTCAGGAATGTTTGTAATCTTTTGTTCCCCAACTTTTTCTTCATCTTCTTTGTTATGGATTTCACCCAATCTGTCTAATGATATTTTGGCATCTTGGGCGTCTCTTAAAAAGGCAATGAGTTGGGCTACCGGGGCATTTAGTTGCCCTACAATATAAGAGATAGCCATCATCATCCCTAAAGTGATTTCACCGTCAATTACCAATTTGGCAGACAATACGGTGATGAGGATATTTTTGAGTTCATTGATGAAAGATGACCCTACTGATTGCGTTTGTTCTAATGCCAAACTTTTCATTCCTACTTTAAACAATCGAGCTTGGATAAATTCCCAATTCCAGCGCATTTGACGTTCGGCATTGTGGAGTTTTATTTCTTGCATGCCATTGATGAGTTCAATAACCTTACTTTGTTCTTGACTTACTTCTGAAAATCGCTTGTAGTCTAAATCTTTTCTTCTTTTAAAAAAGAACAATACCCATCCGAAATAAAGAATACTCCCAACTAAAAAGATGCTAAAAATCTGAAGGCTGTAGTAGGCCAATACGATTCCGAAAATGACTAAATTGACCATTGAGAACAATACATTTAAGGAAGAGGTGGTGAGTATTTTTTCTATTCTTCTATGGTCATTGATGCGCTGTAACAAATCACCTGTCATTTTGGTATCAAAAAAAGAGATAGGCAGGTTCATCAGTTTGATAAAAAAATCAGAGATTAATGAGATATTGATTCGAGTACTTAAATGGAGTAGTATCCAGCCGCGAATAACTTCTAATGCCGTTCTTCCTAAAAATAAAAACAGTTGTGCGAATAAAATGAGGTAAATAAAATTGAGGTCTTGATTTTGGATACCTACATCAACGATACTTTGTGTTAAAAAAGGAACGATAAGTTGTAGTAAACTTCCGGCTAATAAACCAATAGCGAGCTGAATAATAAACTTTTTATACCTAAATAAGTATTTTGAAATGAACTTAAAATCAAATTTAGTGTCTTCTTCACTTTCTAAGTCATCACTATAAAATTTAGGAGTTGGTTCTATGAGCAACGCAACGCCTTCTTCTGTTTGTTGATCAGCATTATTGCCAATCCAATGTTTTATAAATTGTTCTTTTGTATAGGTTAGCAATCCGTGGGCCGGGTCAGAAACATAAACGGTTCCCCTTTTTATTTTATAGACCACTACAAAGTGGTTTTTATTCCAATGAACGATACAAGGCAAGGGGGCTTCTAATAATTTTTCAAAACTTATTTTTACACCGATGGTATGGAAGCCTATTTTTTCGGCTGCTTCGCTCAACCCTAACAAACTACTCCCTTCACGCGTGGTTTCAGCGAGGTTTCGTAGGGTTTGTATATGAAGGGTTTTTCCGAAATGTTTGGCTACTATTTTGATACAGGTAGGCCCGCAATCTTTTTGGTCGGCTTGTTTATAATGTGGAAATTTCTTCATTTATAGTTTACTAAGATAAGAAAACCGCCAAATTAAATGACGGTTTTAGCTTTTTGTAAAACAAAGTTACAAATTTTAACAACTTGGGATGTGACATTCTCCAATGGGAGCACAGTAAAAACCACAATTTTCTTCAAAAATTGGGTCACATATATTCATTCTCCCACCATGAATACTCATTTGAAGGCCTTTAGTTAGTTTTTTTACACCTTTTAAATTTGCTAATTTTTTCATTTTAAAAATTAAATTAATGAGCCTTGAACATTTAACGGCTGTCAAGGTTTCAGCCTATCTTCCGCAAGATTTTTTTTGAGGGTTGCTAATCAATACCAAAAACAGAAACCGTTTGATTTGCATCTTCCGGCGTCACAAAAAGTGGCTCCATTAGAAAATGTTTGACAGCACAAATAGCCATTTTGAGTACAAGACCTTCCCCAATTTCCTCCACTAATACCTTTTTGTTCGTTTTTACTTAGCTTTTTTGCTCCTTTTAAGGTTGTTAATTTTTTCATAATAAAATATTTAAATTAATTAGCCTCGAGTATTTTTTGAGACTGCCGAGGTTTCAGTCTATCTTTCGCGAAATTTATATGCTTATGTAAGATAATGTAATACACAGATTATTGGGACATTACATATTGTTTACAATAAACACTTTATTATTGTTATTTTTTATGAATTTTTGTTCACGGTTATCGGCCAAACCAAAAAACAAGTTAAGAATAAAAAATTCTTAACTTGCTAAAAGTGTTTAATAAGGATTGCAAACTCCGCCAGAACAAATACCCGGACAGGTACAATTTGGCGAGACTCCGGTTGCAAAGCAACTGTCTCCATGGCTAAGTCCGGCACAACCTACTTGGCAAGCCCCACCTCCGGAAGGTTTAAGCCCACCACCATGAATGTTTTTTTGTTGCATTAAACTTAAAGATGTTGCACCTTTTAAATTTGCTAATTTTTTCATAATAAAGAATTTTAGTTTGCCTTGAAGATTTAAAAGCCGTCAAGGTTTCGGCCTATCTTACGCGAAATGGTTTTACTTAATGGATTTTATAGAAGAGAACAGCCAATACACATAGATTTAGAGTTTCAACTGTTCTCCTGTCAATAGATTTGTACAAATTAGAATTTACTAATGGGTACATAAGCTATTAATAGCATGCCCAACATTGATTGTTGTACCAAACAACCCCATAGCCAAAACACCTTTCTTGAGGCCAGCCAATTACGATTCCTCCGGTTCCACCACAGGGTCCTCCCCCCGGTGGCCTACCTCCATAAATGTTTTGTTGCTGTTTTTTGCCTAATGTTTTAGCCTCTTTTAATTTTGCTAGTTTTTTCATAATATAAAGTTTAATTTTTGGCCTTGAAAAATAAAACTGTCAAGGTTTCAGCCTTCTTTAAAGCAATTTTTAATTTTTAATCAAAATTCTGTAGATAATTAAATATTTGAAAAACCATCATCCGGAAGAGTGATTGGTTTTCAAGTATAATTATTTTGCATTAGTACCAAAGGCAGGAACCAAACCTACAAACTCCCGGCTCGCAAAATTGAAAATTACCAATGGTAGTACAACAAAGGCGCCCTTGTTGGAAACAACCACTAGGGCCTCCCCAATTACTACCATTAATTGTTTTTTGCTCTTTTTTATCAAGTGTTTTTACTCCTTTTAAATTCATTAATTTTTTCATAATAAAAATTTTAAAACTATCTTTGCCCCGAACATTTTGAGACCGTCAAGGTTTCAGTCTATCTTTCGCGAGAAGAATATTGTTCACTTTGCTATACTTTTCCGCTTACTGCGGAAAAGTAGTAGCATTGTTAGTTTACAACTTCCAGTGTACTATTAGGTTGAGATATTTCGGTTTCTGCCAGTTCAATTAACTCTTCAATAAAATAGTTAACATCACTTCTATTATATTCCTTTGGAAATGGTTTTCCATTGATAAAAAGTGCAGGTGTAAAGTTGATGGTATTGTCATGGCACCAACGTTGTTGTATTTCTAATTCTTTAGCAAAAGAATCTGTAGTAGACTCATTCCATTTTATAAGCCATTTGTTTAAATCGGTATTACTTTTATAAACTTCATGCAAGGCCTTTTCTAAGATTTCAATCGGTTCAGTATCGTATATTTCTAATAATCTATGGGCAACTTTGTAAGCAATATTCGTTATATCTGATGAGACATTAAAACGGATTATAGCATTGACCTCATTAGTATTATTAGCGAGAAGTTTTTCAATATCAGTATGTGCCTCTTTACAATAATAGCAAGAAGGATTGGTAACGAGTAAAATTTGTATCGGCGCATTTTTTTCGCCTAACACAATTTCTTTACTAGTATGAATAGCGGTATCTATAAATTCTCCTTTACTATATACAGCATTAAACAATTCAAAATTTCGTTTAAATTTATAGTGCTCTATCTCTAATTTTTCTAAGTCCTGTTGTTTTTTCAATAAAGGTTTTATAAATAACCACAATGATGTTACTAATAAAAAGCTGAAAAAAAGTAAAAAACTACTGAGGGCATCTGGCTGTATGCTAGTTAGAGAGAAGTGGCTTAAGAATAATGTACCTGCTTGTAGCCATAAAACGGCAACAATACTCAAACACAGCGGGCACCATTTTTTAACAACATTATATTGGTAATAAATAGAGTAAAATGTAATAGGCAATGCCAATAATGAGATGATAATGGCAGCGTGATTGATTACCGAAAAATTTACCGAAAACAACCAAGATAAGGCCAGTGCCGTAAAATAAATAAAACTCAAATCACTTAGTTTAAAATATTTTGAAAGCGACGCCCCTTTCGAATTTAAAACCGCATCACAACTGGTTGTTTCGGTTGCGGTGCAAAATTTATCAAGGGCTTTAGAATGAAATCCGAATTCGTGTTTTAGAATTAAGTAACTAATACCAATACCTATAAGTGTTAAGGAAAAATGTACAGTTTCAAATAAAGAGGGTTTTGCATAGAAGAAAACTCCTAATACAACAGCAATACTCAAAAAGTAAAGGCTATTAGAAAGGGTTGTATTGATATTATTATTTGATAAGGTTTCAACATTTTCATTTTCAATAACTACGATGATACCACTCCACATATCTAAAAAATCATTTACAGAAACGATTTTTTTCTTTTTAGAACCATAGAGTAACTCAACAGAAGTATCGTGTTGAGTAACAATTACAAACTCATTTTCTTTAGATAAAATAGTGATAAAATTATCGGGTAATTGATATAGCGTTTCACGATTTTTAGGAACTTCTAATGCCATGTTTTCAATCCCAAAATGACTCAACACACCCGTAACAGAATGCAGGCTAGGATACGAAGGATGACTTAACAATTGTAATTTTAATTCATTT
>DRQI01000468.1 GCA_011330545.1 Flavobacteriia bacterium | reverse complement strand
TCGATTACCATAGTACCATTGGCATAGACAAAGGGATTATAACGTATCTCTAATTGGCTTGCGCGTTTTTCGGATGAAAGGTATTGTATCAATTTATTGAAAAAGGTGTCAAATTTTTCAAACGAACGGTTTTCTACTTTGGTCAACATTCGCCATTTCCAACTGTTTTCCCCAAATAATACAGCCCCTCTCCTAGCCTTCATTGTAAAAGTTGCCAACAAAGGGTTTTGTGTGTTAAAATTGGCAATTTTTTGATAGAGCAAAATTTTATGGGGTACCGAAAAAGAAATATCGCCAAAGTAATCTTCTAACGGAGGCAATTTAGAAAACCCGATATCTTCTACTAAATATTCATCATACCCGGTATTTAGCGCTGCCGAATAATTTTCAAAAGTAGAGATGTTTTTTTTAGAAAAAACAGCTTGTGCGTTATTTAAAAATTTCCAGTCGGTCTTGGTACCGGTTATGATAAAATAATTTGTAGTGTTTTCTTTTAACTTTTTAAATACTTTATCAAATTTAGAGGTAGGTTGGTATAATATAACCAATTGGTAATCTTTAAATTGTATGTCTTTATTTAATTCTTTTTCTATGACTACTTTTCGCTGTTTATGTGTTTCTATAGAACGTTTTATCATACCGATATCCGGGTGGTTTATTGTGCTCAGCACTAGTATTTTCGCTTGTTCGTCTAGCACTTCTACTATAAAAGGCTTCCTGTTATTTACGGTGTTTTTTTCATTGTCAAGCGTAGCAATTGCACACGTATAATGGTGTATGCCAACACTGTTGGCCGGAAGATAAAATTGTATTTTTCGTGAGTTTTGCTGTGCAGAAAAACGGAATTGTTTTTGAAACAGTAGTGTATTTTTTTGCCGGATGGTAAGGGTTTTTTGTACCGGTTTATCACCGTCATACTGCACGAAAACTTCTACCGGAAATTTATTATTTAAATTGGTATAGGCGTTTACATTGATTCGGCTAATTTTTATATCATCATAGCGTAAAGTATCTCCAACCGCTACCGTATATACCTGTTGGTTAGAGGTATAAAACTCATAATTTGAACCATAAGTTTGATTACCGTCAGTAATTAAAATCACCGGGGCTACCTTGTTTTTATACAGCTGATTAACGGTTTTAAGGGTTTTGACAATATTGGTTTCGGGTTTATTAAAAGTCAATGAGTCTAATGGATGCAACCCGTCGGAAAAAGAATAATATTGAATATCAAATTTTTTATTGAGATTGGTATTTTTTGCTATCCTATTTATCAACCCCTGTACTTGATCTCCTTGTTTTGCATACTCAATTGAGGCCGAATTATCGGCTATAATATTCAAGGTAGGCCTTAGATTTTGGTATTGCCGTGAAGTGACTTTTGGATTTAATAAAAGTAGCAACAATGAAAAAACAGCCAAGAACCGTAAGACGGGCAATATAAACGTGCCGGTATGTTTTGAGGTTTTATAGCCATATTGAAAGAAAGCTGCCACAAAAGCTATGACAGCTGCTAAAACAATATATAAAACCGTAGTTAATGACATTTATGAATACGTATTTACAGTACGATTTATATTCTATGATTTACGATGGTGACAACAAGGTATAAAAATCGAATATCAAAAACCGTAGGTTTAAAATTAAGTGAGCATTCCGCCATCAACATTAAGGGTTTGCCCGGTAATATATGCCGACATGTCAGAAGCTAAAAATACACAGGCATTGGCAATGTCTTCAGGAGTTCCGCCCCGTTTTAACGGAATGGCGTTTCTCCATTCTTTGACGGTTTCTTCGGGTAAAGATGCTGTCATTTCGGTTTCTATAAATCCGGGGGCAATGGCATTACAGCGTATGTTTCTAGACCCTAATTCTAAGGCTACCGATTTGGTAAATCCTAAAATACCCGCTTTAGAGGCGGCATAGTTGGTTTGGCCCGCATTGCCCTTTACGCCAACAACAGAACTCATATTTATGATAGAACCTTTACGTTGTTTCATCATCGGCCTAATAACAGCCTTGGTTACATTGAAAACCGATTTGAGGTTGATTTCTATGACTTTATCAAAATCATCTTCAGAAATACGTAGCAACAAATTATCTTTGGTAATTCCTGCATTGTTGACAAGTATATCAATGGTTCCGAATTCTTGCAACACATTTTTTGCCAATTCTTGAGCCGCTTCAAAATCAGCAGCATTTGATTGGTACCCTTTAACTTTTACGCCGTAAGCGCCCAATTTTTTCTCTAGGGCTCGGGCTGCTTCTACCGATGCACTAAAAGTAAATGCCACATTAGCACCTTGTTTTGCAAAAACCTCAGCGATTCCTTTACCGATACCGCGTGTTGCCCCGGTAATGATAGCTGTTTTATTTTCTAAAAGTTTCATTCTTTCGTTAAATTTGATAGCTTCAAATATAGTAAATTATATAGCATTTGCCAGTGAATTATAAGAAAGAAAATTTGTGTAAATACAACTGTCAAAAATAGCGTGTTTACAAAAAAAGCCACCGTTACAATACTGTGACGATGGCTAAACAAATAAAATTAATTGGGATTATTGTTTTACTTCTGTTGTTTTATAATTAAATAAATAATCAACATCTAATTCTGTAATTTTTCCTAATTTCTTTAAAGCATCTACTTTTAGGTCTTTTTTATTTCCAATTACTAAAGTAGTATAGTTAGTACCTTTAATATTTTCGTTAAAGAATGTTGACAAATCGTCTAAGGTTATGCTTTGTACTTCCTTGAAAATTTCTTCCCTATTGTCATTTTCTATCCCTCTTTCTTTTAAACTCTCATAATTCCAAAAAATATCCGATTTTGTAATGCGCTCTGCGGCAATTCTTTTTAGTACCGATTCTTTGGCAGCTTGAAATTGTTTTTCTGCTTTTGGCATATCGGTCATGAGCTCTAACATAGCATCTACCGCTTGTGGCAATTTATTGGCCTGTGTGCCCACATAGGCGTATACATAGTTAGAATCATCTTTTTTACGGGCATTAGAATACGCTGCAAAAGCTGAATATGCCAGTGATTTAGATTCTCTTATTTCTTGAAAAACAATAGATGACAGCCCACTGCCGAAATAGGCATTGAATACCCTTGACAAAGCTAATTTTTTGGCGTCAAATTTATCGCCTTTACCCACAAAAATCAATTCAGATTGTACCATATCATAATCTGTAAAATACACATTGCCGCCAGTTTCTTTTTCTTCGTATTTTACGGCAGTTGGATACTCTTTTAATTCATTTGGCAATTTATGAGAAGTGTTCATAGCTGCAATGGCCGCATCTATATCATTGCCGTAATAAAAAACACGCTGTTTGTAATTTTTTAATTCTTTTACCAAGTCGACTAATTCTTCGGGATTCATAGCTTTTAGCTCATCTACGGTATAAATATTTCTCAAACGC
>DRQI01000467.1 GCA_011330545.1 Flavobacteriia bacterium | reverse complement strand
GAAATTACCAAGGTTTGATTTACGGCTACATTTTTTACCGTTTGAAAGGTTTTATCGGGCCAAACAACCTTAATAGAATCTACGGTTGTTATTTTTCCGTAGCCAAAATGTATCATAGGTTCTGACGACGCTTGAAAGCCTCTTACCGTATAGAGCTCTTTGTATTGCAATTTACCATTGTGGTATGAAAATACTTTTGTGCCGATGCCATAGGTATTGGGTTTGGCGTACTTAAATTTTATTTTTAGATAATTGGCTTTGTTATTTATTGTATTGATATATATTATTGCGGGCTTATTAATTGTATTAATCACCAAATCTAAATCGCCGTCATTATCGAGGTCTCCCATGGCCGTTGCTTCTGAAATAAGTGTATCTTTAGGTATCCAATCGCCTGATTTATCCTGAAATACAATACCTTCAGTACCTTCAAAAATATAGTTATGTACGTTGCCCGAAGGCATTAAATCAAGTGCTTTTTGATCAACCAGTTTGGTTTGGTTCATTTTTTTTCTAATTTTTTCATTGGAAACAAAGTTGATAAAATCGAGGTCATTAGGGCGTTTTGGAATGCCGTTAGAGATGAACAGGTCTTGCTCGCCGTCTTGATTAAAATCGGCAAACAGGGCACTCCAACTCCAATCGGTTGCTGCCACGCCACTCAACAGGGCGGTTTCTACAAAGTTGCCATCGGGTTGGTTTATTTGTAACATATTTCTCATAAATTGATAATGGTATCCATATTTTTGGGTTCGCATTTTCAAAATTTGAATGTCTTCATCGCCTCCTGTTGATTTTAATACTTTTTCGTCTTCGGGCAACATATCTAAAGATATCAAATCAGGCCGCCCGTCATGGTTGATATCTGCAACATCATTCCCCATAGAAAACCGGGTAGTATGCCCAAAATACTGTTTTAACTTTTCTGAAAAAGTACCGTCGCCGTTGTTTAGGTAATAATAATCGTCTTCATGAAAATCATTACTTACATAAATATCAGGATAGCCGTCTAAGTTAAAATCTGCTGTGGCAATTCCCAATCCGTACCCATTTACGCCTCCTAAAATACCGGCTTGTTCACTTACATCTACAAACTTACCGCCATCGTTACGCATTAATTTATCTCCGGTTTGGTAGTTTCTCTTGTTGTGCAAATTAGCATTTCCGAAAGATTCTTGGGTATGAATGGCATGATTGAGAATATACATATCTAAGTCGCCATCCAAATCATAGTCTAAAAAAATGGCATTTGAACTATACGATTCAAAATCTAATCCGTATTTCTCGGCACTTTCGGTAAATGTTGCATTGCCATTGTTGATATAGAGTTCATTATATCCTTTAAATCCGTTGATACCCACTACGGCGCAAACATAAATATCTAACAACCCGTCACCGTTGACATCGCCCATTACGGCACCGGTATTCCATGTACTGTTTCCGGCAACCCCTGCTTTTTTTGTAATATCTTCAAATTGTAAATTGCCTTTATTGAGGTATAATTTATTTTTAACCTGATTTCCTGAAAAGAAAATATCGACAAGCCCGTCGTTATTTATATCGCCAATGGCTACGCCGCCGCCATTATAAAAGTAGAGGTAATCTAAAATATTGAGGTCATCTGTCTCTGTAATTGTATTGGTAAAAGTAATACCTGTTTCTTTGGGCAATGGTGTATCAAAGAGTTTTCCTCCTTGTTTTCCACAACTCGCTATACTAATTAAAATGAGGCTATATATAAGGTATCTATTCATTTAATTTAAAAATTTTCGGTTTTTCATTATTGATTGCCGCAATGATATAAATTTTACCGTTTTTATCGTGAAGTTGTTCGATATGCCTGATTTCATTTCTGATAAAAAAACCCGTTTTATTATAATCTTGCCAAGTAAATTCTGCTTCTTTATTTCCGAGCAATACACTGCCGTAATTGGCATCTAAACGCGAATATTGGGGTTTAAAATCAAAATTATTTCCTCCGGCAATGATATCTAAAAACCCATCTTTATTAACATCGGCACAGGTTATGGCATTAACACAAGAAAACTGAACCTTTTGCGGGAGTTTTTTAATGGTATATTTCCCATTTCCGTCATTTAAGGCAACAATCGATTCTGAAATAACGGCTTTTTTTACCATAGAATTTTGAAAAATTTCTTTAGGGAACAATTCATCTATTGACTTTTTTGCATATTCTGATGCTTTTAAATTTTGTTTTTTTAAGGAAACTATTTGGGTTGTCAATTCTTTTTTCATGTGTATGGGATAATCTTTACCATTGAAGTGCCTGGTAACAATTTGTTCGATGGTACCATTATTATCAAAATCATTCATCCACATTTTCATCGGATTTTTTTCAGAAGTTTTGTAATGTGTGTTATCTCCTTGATTACCAATGACAAAATCCAAATCACCATCTTGATCTAAATCAGCCGCCTCAACGGTATTCCACCAGCCGAATAAGGTATCTAAACTGCTTGAAAACTTCGACAGTGCCCGCCCTGAATTTTTATAAATAACCGGTGTACCCCATTCTGACACGGTTATTAAATCTTTTTTGCCATCGCCGTCAACATCTGCCCAAATGGCATCTGTAATCATTCCGGCATCTTTTACGTCATAGGCAATGCGTTCTGTGGCATCGGTAAAGGTACCATCGCCGTTATTTTCTAAAAAGAGGTGTTTGGGGTTTATGCCATAGGTACCTACTACGTTTCTAGACCCAATAAATACATCTATGTCTCCATCGTTATCGAAATCATACGGACTGATAACCGAGACATTAGCATGGGTAGTTGGCAAATCACTATCAGCTTTCGTGAATTTACCATTGCCGTCATTAAGGTATAATCGGGTTTTATAGGTTTTTTCTTCACCTACTTGATTACCTCCTGACGCTACCATCAAGTCTATATCGCCATCTGCATCGGCATCAAAAAACGACGCTGCGGTATCTTCATAATTTGCATCGGCTGCCAATGCTTCTTGGGGATATCCACTTACTATGCCGTGCCCTTTGTGGAAATAAATACGCCCTGTTTGGCCTTTTGCCCCTCCGATAAAAATATCTTCATTGCCGTCTCCATTAATATCTGCCACTGCCAAAGCCGGCCCTTCTTGTGATAGCATTTTATAAATCATTCCTTCGTAATCAAAATCCGAATAACTATTTTCTTTATGGGCAGCTAAGTTTTTATTGGATATTTCTTTTAGTAAGGTTTTATTATTTGTAGGTTTTACCGGCTTGTATTTTTCTTTGGCTGCTGCTTGTTTCAAGGTGAGCAATTGATTGGCTTTTACATTTGTTAATTTTTGCATATGGCCATTAGGCCAGATAACTAATAATGAATCGATAGTATTTGTTTTACCGAGGCCTATGGTCATCGCATATTCCATAGAAGATTGAAACCCTCTCGAAGGGTACAGTTCTTGAAGTACTATATTTTTATCGTAATACAATTTAACGGAAGCCCCTATGGCAAATGTATTCTTGCCCTCTCCTTCAAATTGTAGTTTAAGATAATTATTCTCTGATATTTTTTCTGCATTGTTTTTATATACAAAAGCCTTCATATTAACATTATTGACAACGAGGTCTAAATCGCCGTCATTATCAAGGTCTCCATAGGCTGCGCCATTAGAAAGGCTAGGTATTTCGAGTCCCCATTTTTGGGCAACATCGGTAAATGTAATATCGTGATTATTTCTAAAAGCATAGTTGGGTATCGGGGTTACCGGCATTTTATGGATGATAGAGTCAATGGCTTGCTTTTTCCCAGTACGGGCTTCTTGTAGAATTTCATCGGCAAAGAAATCAACAAAATCGAGGTCGGTAAGGTCGTGGTTGATACCATTGGTAACATATATATCTCGAAACCCGTCGTTATCCATATCAAAGAGGAGCCCTGCCCAACTCCAGTCGGTTTTCGCAACGCCACTATAATAGGCTACTTCAGAAAAAGTGTGATTTCCGTTATTGAGCTGTAAGGTGTTTTGTATGTATTGTTGGTAAAAATCTTTGCTTTGTTTGAGTTTAAAAATATCATAGCCTTCAAAAGTCATTACTGATTTTACCCGTTGGTCTCCTTCGGGCAACATATCGGTAATAAAAATATCGATATTGCCATCGTTATTAATATCTGCCATATCGATACCCATCGCCGAAAGTGACAAATGGGATGTCCAGTTTTTAATATCTTCGGTAAAGGTTCCGTCTTGGTTGTTTATGTATAAGTAGTCGCGTTCATAAAAATCATTAGAAACATAAATATCGGGATATAAATCGCCATTGACATCGCTTATCATTACACCGAGGCCGAAACCAATGAGGCTGCCATAAATTCCTGCTTTTTCACTTACATCGACAAATTTACCGTTGTCATTTCGTAAGAGCATATCGCCAACACCTTTAAATTCATCGGGTACGCCTTCCCAATCTTGTGCCCTTACATTGCGTTGTTCTGCATATCCTAAACTACTTACCGGAATGTTGCTGTTGTTTAAAATATAGGCATCTAAATCGCCGTCTTTATCATAATCAAAAAAGGTTGCATGGGTACTAAAACCTGTTTTTGCCAAATTATACGTTGCGGCCATTTCGGTAAACGTAAGGTCTTTATTATTGATATAGAGGTCGTTATCATGGTTGTTACCTTCCATATTACCGGCATTGCTCACATAGATATCTAAATAACCATCTTGATTGATATCTACCATGGTTACCCCGGTAGACCAAGGTTTGTTACCTGAGATACCGGCAGTTTCTGAGATATCTTCAAATTCAAAATTCCCTTTGTTTAAATACAATTTGTTCGGGCCCATATTTGCGGTTAAATAGATATCAACAAGGCCGTCATTATTGATATCTCCAATGGCTACGCCGCCGCCATTATAAAAATTTCTATATTTAAAAATATTAAAATCTTTTTGGTTGACCACTTTGTTGGTAAAATCTATACCTGTCTGCTCGGGCGACAGTAATGAAAACAGCGTTTGGCCTTTTTTCTTTACGGTAGGTTTTTCTGTCTTTGACTTACAGGAAAAAAGCAGGAGTAAACTTAACAGAGACACTAATAAACGATATGTTGTTGTACCTTTCATTTTATTTAGGGATTTCATTTATTTTAAAGAAAACAGGGGTGTTGTTATTTCTGGCAATAACAACATATGGGCTTCCTTTTATTTTTATTTTTTTGATATCTCTTACTTGTCCGGAAATATCAAAAGATTGATTGGGTGCAAGATTAAAATACCCGTGTTGATTGTTGATAAGAATCAATCCGTGGAGGGCATCTAACTTTCCTAATTGGGTACTTATTTCGGGGCCGTTGCCGGCTAAGAGTATATCTAAAAACCCATCATGGTTAAAATCATATAAAAATAGGGCATTTACTGATGAAATTTGTGACATAAAAGGCAATTTTTTTTTGTTAAAATAACCTTGCCCGGTGTTTTCAAAATAACAGGTTGCCAGTTCGAAAACTTGTTTTTTATCGGCATTTTTTATTTTTTCTTTTGAAAACAACTTCAAAAAATCGGTTTGGGCAAATGCTTTATAGGAAAGTACTTTTTTATTGAGTACGGGCAATTGTTTTGTCAGTTCGTCTTTTGAAGAAAATAGGGTTTCCTTGCCTTGCGTATAATATGTCACTAAGGCTTCTGTGGTACCATTATCGTCAAAATCATTCCTATATAATTGTATAGGCTCTTTTTTGGAAGCCTTTAAGCGCGTATTTAACCCCCAATTTCCGACAACGAAATCAATATCGCCATCATTGTCAAAATCTGCCGCTTTGATAGTATTCCACCAACCGTTACTACGGTTTAGATGATTCTCGGTTTGTAATTCCAGCCGGTTATTTTTATTGATAAATATAGCAATGGGCATCCAATGGCCTACCACAATTAAGTCGGGAGTTTTGTCATTATTAACATCGGTTATGGCGATATCTTCTATCAGGCCAATATTTGAAAATTCGGGTGCATTTGTGGCAGTAATATCTTTAAAGTTGCCATATCCGTCATTTTCGAACAAGTAATTTTTTGCCAATTTTCCAAATTGTTGCGGGAATGCATTTGCCCCCATTACTATATCTAGGTCGCCATCTGTGTCAAAATCAATGACTTTCACCACTGCGGCATTGATTTCTATATTTTTAAAACTGTTACTCAACGTAAATACATCATCTTGATTGATATAAAGCCTTGGGTTTAATGCTTTTCCTGACTGAAATTCGTTTCCTCCCGAAACAACTATAAGGTCTTGGTCGCCATCATTGTCTGCATCAAAAAATAAGTTATCGGTATCTTCATTGAGGTTGTTTTTCTCAAAAGTGCCTTGTTGAGCCCTAGAAAACTGTCCGTTCTCTTCTTGAAAGAACAGGGCTCCGGCTTGTTTTTTGGCACCTCCGATATATACATCTTGCAATCTGTCATTATTGATATCGGCAACAGCTATTTTCGGGCCTTCGTACCCTTTTGTATATGGAATTAAGGGTTCTCTTGTAAATTCATACGATGGCCTTTCATGGTGTTTGAAATTTACTACAGAATCAACTTTAGTCAGGTAATTGTGACTGGGCCGAAGTATGTCATAATAGTTTCCGGAGGCTTGCTCGTAGTGTAGGGTTATCGATGAATTTGCCACTATACTTTGTACTGTTTGAAAATTACCTCCCGG